>LBCX01000541.1 GCA_001657575.1 Bacteroidales bacterium Barb4 | reverse complement strand
AAGATAGACGGAACTGCCTGCAAAACTGCGTCCTTAACAGGTGCTAAAAGGTCAGCTGTAATCATAGAAAAATCCTCCAAAATTGTTTTTTTTAGGTATAGTTTAACGTCTTTACCCATAGACAAGTTTTTAGAATACAAATTGTTTTAGTAAATGGTTTATAAAGAAAAATAAAAGGAGACCAGGAATGACAATCACTCCGTAAAAAGTAATGACATTTGCCTGCATATGGTACAAATCGTAATCTTTTTCAACTTTGGTAACTATCTTTGCTATTTTTTCATCAGTCTCGGTTTTCTTGCCGTTTTCTTCTGTCAGCTTAGATAGATTTTTCAATTCTTCTAGAATTTCATCAGAATCTTGTTTCTTCTCTTGATTTTCATCTTGCTTTTTCTTTTCAAGTTGCTCTTGTTCCTGTTTATCTTTATCAATGCGCTCATTAAATTTCTTTAATTCGTCATAGACTTTATTTGTTGCTTTTGTCTGTTCATTCAATTTCTCAAGTAAACTTTTATTGTAAGACTCAAATACACTTGAGAGGTTTGAATTATCTTCAGGCTTCATTATGCAGCCACATCAACCGCTTCAACATTTTCAAAACGGTCAAAGGCAACTTTTTTAGTCGCAATATTAACGGTCATGAACATTTCAGCTTTTGCAGGTAATGGATTACGAGCAATCAAAGCATATTGTGCTGATGTAAGGCTATATTTTACAGGCAATAGACCTACAACATTTTCAGGATCTTCATTCACTAAAGGAAGTACCCACACTGTAACGCCTGACACCTGTCGTTGCGTTTTCTCGTCTGTAAAATCATAGGGACGAGCACCCAAAATTAGAACATCATTTTTCATTGTTTTCCTCTTTTCTTTTTTGTTGTTCACTTATATATTCGTAAATACATTTCAAAAAAAAGAAAAAAATCCAAATTTTTTTTGGATTGATTTTAGCCATTATATATTTATTTCACGTTTCATTGACAGTAAGAAACCAGGGACTAAACTTTTAAAATCGTCTGTCGGTCGGTCTAA
>LBCX01000200.1 GCA_001657575.1 Bacteroidales bacterium Barb4 | reverse complement strand
GTGGGGCTGAAATATCCCGTCCCTGCGGGACTTCTGTCCTCGCCACAAACCATCTATTTTATAACTAACGACTAACGTTTGTCTTGTCTATTTATTTTAATTGGGGCATTTAATTGTCGGATGTTGTTAATTCTTTACCGTATTAACCCCTAACAAGGTTTAGAACCTTGTTAGGGGTATAGAATAAGAAAATTAACCGGCAATCATTTGCCGTTAGGAGTTGTAAGCCGTTTCGCCATGTTCGTAGATATCCAAGCCTTCTTCTTCCACACGCGGGGAAACTCGCAAGCCGTGCACCAAGTCCAAACCTTTGAATACGACGTAACCCATAGAGGCAGCCCAGCAGCTTACCACAAGGGCACCGAACAACTGCGCCCCCAGGAAGTTGGCATTTCCGCTGAAGAAAAGACCTTCTTCGGTGGCAAAGAACCCTGTCAGTATCGTTCCGAGAAATCCGCAAACGCCGTGTACGGAAGACGCACCTACGGGGTCGTCAATCTTTAACACATGGTCAATAAACTCTACGGCAAAGACCATCGCCGTTCCGCAAATCGCACCGATAATCACCGCACCCGCAGGATTCACCAAGTCGCAACCGGCGGTAATACCTACCAGCCCTGCCAAGACACCGTTCAACGTCAGGGAAAGCGACGGTTTCTTATACTTGAACCATGCCAACGCCAGTGAAGTGAAACCGCCGGCACAAGCCGCCAGATTGGTAGTCAGGAACACGTGGGAAATGGCAATGCGGTTTTCTTCGCCGGAAGCAGCCAGCTGCGAACCGGGGTTGAAACCGAACCAGCCGAACCACAGGATGAAGACACCCAGACAGGCAACCGTCAGGTTGTGACCCGGAATAGCCCGCGACTTGCCGTCCTTGCCATATTTACCGATACGCGGACCTATGATGGCAGCACCGACAAGTGCCACCCATCCCCCTACGGAGTGTACAATCGTGGAACCGGCAAAGTCGTGGAACGTCGTCCCGAAGGTGCTCATCATAAAGCTGCCTTCCTCGCCGTTCATCAACCAGCCGCCGCCCCATGTCCAGTGACCGGAAATGGGATAAATCAATACGCTGATCAACACCGTATAGGCAAGATACATGGAGAACTTGGTGCGTTCTGCCATAGCTCCCGACACAATCGTCGCCGCCGTGGCGCAGAACACCGTCTGAAACACCAGAAAACCTTCTATCGGCAAGCCCATGTCAAAGAACGAAGCATCAAACAAGTGTACCTCTCCGATAAACCCGCCTGCCCCGAACATGAGACCAAACCCTACCGCCCAGAAGAGAATCGAGCCGAGCGAGAAGTCCAGCAGGTTCTTCATCAGTATGTTCGCCGTGTTCTTGGTGCGCGTGAAACCGGCTTCCACCATAGCGAAGCCCGGTTGCATAAAGAATACCAGCATGGCTGCCAAAAGCATCCAAACAGTATCCAACGATAAAGCCAAATCAGTTATATTTTCCATGACTACTTTTCATTTTCTGCGTTATACAAAGCAATGTCTCCTCTCTCTGCCGTGCGGATGCGCACTGCATCTTCTATCGGAATGACGAAGATACGCCCGTCGCCAATCTCGCCCGTCTGTGCGGCTTTGATAATAGCCTGCACGGTTTTCTCCACATTCTTGTCGCGCACGACAATGGATACAAGTATCCGTTCCACACTGCTGGTGTCATAAACGACACCGCGATAAATACGCCCCTGCCGGCTCTTGCCGATGCCGCGGACTTCGTAGTAAGAGAACCATTCGATGTCGGCTTCCAAAAGGGATTCCTTTACATCTTCAAATTTGGTTCTGCGAATAATAGCTTCTATTTTCCTCATATTATTATTTTTTTGGAGTTAGAAGTTTGGAGTTAGAAGTTAGGGAAAACCTGCCCCCTATCTTCATATCTTCCATCTACTAACTCCCAATTACTAACTTCCATCTACTAACTCCCAAACTACTAACTTCTAACTTCTTTCTCCTAACTACTTAAAAGAGGTACAGAGCCTGCCGATCAATCAGGCGGTGGTATAACCTTCATTAATGCGAAACAATAACGACAGAACTCCGTACCCTTTTTTTCTTAAAAGTTGATGCCGAATACCATGAATGCCTTTTCCGTTGTCGGCGAGTAGATGGCTTGCGCAAACACCGGCAGAGAGAAGGAATCCGTAATCTTCAAGCTCTTGCTTGCCGTCAGGGAGAGCTGACTAAAGCCGAAGCCTGTCTTGTCGGCACCGTGATAGATACCCGTCCAAGGAGAAATGCCTACGGTCGGCGTTAAAGTCACGCCCTGCACGTCAAAGGCGTAAGAGGCTTCCACGTAGGTGGAGAATTGATTGTCTCCGTACTTTAAGGGATTCTCGTTTGCATCCCTTTCCAGTACTTCCTTGTCATCGTCGCCGGCAAAGAACGTATTCCACTGCAAGGACAGATTGCCGATGCCGTAGCCGATCGTAGCCTCATACAGATGGCTTCCCTTATCCGTGTAGAAAGCATCCCTGCCTCTCCACCAGTAGTCGGTCACGCCCAAACTCACGTTCCCGAAACTGTACCCCAGTGCAATGTCGAACTCGTTAGTTCCTCCGTCGAGGAAGTCCGTCGAACCCCACGCACCCAGTGACAACCCAGCATACGACAGCGTTACCCCGGGCTGAAAAGACGCCCCCGCCGTGTACACACCACGCCACACATAACTGCTGACTAAATCGGCAGAGGGCGTCACCTCAAATTTTTTACCATCCTGCGCGATTGCAGGAGCGGCGGCAATCATCATTGCCGCGGCGCACAGCAAAGTGCGCCAACTAATCTTAATTTTCATAACTTATTCTCTTTTCGATAAACCAGATTATTATATGATGCTTTCTTCTTAGTCTCTTCTTTCATAGTTTATCCCGACCCCTAACAGGGTTTCAAACCCTGTTAGGGGTTAATCCCATTGTCGTTTTATTACTTTGCCCAGCTTTTCAGGCGGCTCATGGCTTCCTGCGTATCCTCGCGGCTTCCGAAGGCGGTGAGGCGGAGATAGCCCTCGCCGCTCGGGCCGAAACCTACGCCGGGCGTTCCCACAATGCTGAGTTCGTACAACAGCATATCAAAGAACTTCCACGAGGTAATACCGTTGGGCGTTTTCACCCAGAGGTAGGGAGCATTGTCGCCGCCATATACTTTCAGGTTGCACTCCTGCAAACCCGCTTTCATAATCCTTGCATTGGTCATGTAGTAGTCAATCGTAGCCTTCACCTGTACCTTTCCTTCGGGGGTGTATATGGCTTCCGCTCCGCGCTGGGTGATGTAGCTTGTGCCGTTGAACTTGGTCGTATGCCGACGGTTCCAGAGCCTGTTCAGCGATGCCTTTTCGCCGGTCAGAGAAAAGCCGTTCAGCTCTTTCGGTATCACCGTGAAGGCGCAACGCACACCCGTAAAGCCGGCTGTCTTGGAGAAGCTGCGGAACTCAATGGCAACCTTCTTGGCACCCTTTATCTCATAAATGGAGTGGGGAATGTCGTCATCTTGTATATATGCCTCGTAAGCCGCATCGTACAGTATCAGGACGTCGTTGGCTATGGCATAGTCCACCCACTTTTTCAGTTCCTTTTTTGACAGGGTCGTCCCCGTCGGGTTGTTCGGATAGCAGAGATAGAGCATGTCAATCCGGCGGGAAGGCAGGTCGGGGACAAAGTCGTTCTCCGCCGTACAGGGGATATAGACAATATTGCTCCACCGCCCGTTTTCCATTGTGCCGGTACGTCCTGCCATCACGTTGGAATCAATATAGACGGGATAGACAGGGTCGGTCACGCCTATGCTGTTGTCATGGCGGAGGATGTCGCCGATGTTGCCGGTGTCGCTCTTGGCACCGTCGCTGACAAATACCTCGCTTGGTTCAATCGTTATGCCGCGGGCGGTATAATCATTCTTTATAATGGCATCCACGAGGAACGAATAGCCCTGTTCAGGCCCGTAGCCGCGGAACGTTTCCCTTGCCGCCAAATCATCTACCGCCTTGTGCATGGCGGTTATTACGGCGGGAGCCAAAGGCTGCGTCACGTCCCCGATACCCATGCGGATAATCTCCTTGTTCGGGTGCGTCACCTTGAAAGTGTTTATCTTTTTCGCTATGTCGGAGAACAGGTAACTGCTCTGTAATTTCAGATAGTGTTCGTTTACAAGTGCCATAATTCAGTTGGATTTGGTGTTGATTTTTCCTTCAAATACTTTCACGGCTTCACCGGTCATATAGACCTTGCCCGAAAGGGCATCCCAGTCAATCGCCAGCTGTCCGCCGTCCATGACAACGGTCGTTTTCCGCCCCGTCTTCCCGTTTACCACGCCGGCTACCGCCGTGGCACAGGCACCCGTACCACAGGCTTGAGTAATGCCGGATCCCCTTTCCCAAACACGCATCCGCACCTTTTCCCGAGAAATAACCTGAACAAACTCTACATTCGTGCGTGAGGGAAACAGAGGGTGACATTCCAACAGGGGACCTATCGCAGGCAAGTCTGTTTTCGTCACATCGTCCACAAAAATCACAAGGTGCGGATTGCCCATAGACACTATCGTGCCCGTATATTTCCGTCCGGCTGCCTCCAGCGTAACAGCCTCCCCTACTTCGGGAAGACCCATATCAACGGTCACCTCGTTCACTTCGCCATTCTCAACTTTCAGCCTCAACTCCTTGATGCCCGAAAGCGTATCCAGCGTAACGGTCGTCTTCCGCGTAAGCCCCGCCTCATAGACATACTTCCCGATACAGCGGGAGGCATTCCCGCACATCAACGCTTCCGAACCGTCCGCATTGAAAATACGCATACTGAAATCCGCCTTGTCCGACAGACCAACCAACACCAAACCGTCGGAACCAATTCCCGTATGTGCGGCACTCCACAGCACCGCCCGCTCCTCCGGCTTTTCCAGCGCATGAACCGTTGTATTGACATATATATAGTCATTTCCGGTTCCGTGCATCTTTACAAACTCAACTTCTTTTGTCATTTTAATGCCTAATCTTTTGTTATTGTTTCTTTTTGTTATACCACGGTGCAAATATAAAGCATATTGCTATCATATTACCTGTTTACGTTTACATTTTGCAACATAAGGGAAGGACAATAACATATCGGTTTATTATATCTCGTTTAGATTATAAATCGTAATCGTATATGTGTATTATACTATCAAAATAGTGCGATATGGGCTATATCCGCTCTATTTGCCTTGAAATTAACGTCAGTTCACAATAATAACCGGAAATTACGGCTTGCAGGATGCCCTGCAAGGACAAGAGATTTCAGGGTATTTGCGCCCGCAGCACATAAAGAAACGCCCAACCTCACGGTAAGACGTTCCCAAATTAACAATTTAATATACACATGAAAAAGTTGAAGAACCCCTAACAGGGTTTCAAACCCTGTTAGGGATAAACTCAAACCCCACATTCCGCTGACCCCACATTCCGCTGACCCTTCATGTGGGGCTGAAATCTTTTGCCCTTTCAGGGCATTAGCGTAACATTACCGTCTGGAGTATCCTGAAAGGATACCGGATTTCAGCCCCACATGCAGCGCAGCGGAATGTGGGGTTAAAGGAACGATACCGACAGGGAAGTTCTGAAAGAACGCCCGAAGATAGAACTGTTACGGATTGCATTGTAAATTATGG
>LBCX01000199.1 GCA_001657575.1 Bacteroidales bacterium Barb4 | reverse complement strand
CACAGGCGGAGGACAGGGCGGTGGTCGTCCGAACGGCGGTGGCGGTCGTCCGGGTGGTGGCGGTTTCGGTTTTGGCGACGACGGTACGGACTATGCCAATCCGAAAGCCATCAAGTGCGAAGGCGACATGACCATTCATAGCGGAACAGTTACTATCAACTGTACGCAAAAAACCGAAGGAAACGAAGGTCTTGAAAGCAAAGGTACGCTGACTATCAACGGCGGAAACATAGAGGTTCGTACCTACGACGATGGTATCAACGCCGCAAAAGCCATAATCATCAATGGC
The DNA here is from genome assembly GCA_001657575.1 of Bacteroidales bacterium Barb4. GTDB lineage: Bacteria > Bacteroidota > Bacteroidia > Bacteroidales > Tannerellaceae > Barb7. The sequence continues at coordinate 5,388 of LBCX01000199.1, read as the reverse complement.
GGGAATATCTTCTGCGCCGCATCGGGACAGGATGCCATCGACAGCAACGGACCGCTTACCATCAACGGTGGATTGATAATCTCCAACGGTGTGAGCGGCGATGGCGAAGCCTTCGATGCAGAGACTACCTTTCACGTCAATGGCGGAATCATTGTCGGTACGCATGGCGGCAGGGCAATGACCACTCCGGCGGGGTCGCAGCGTTCCGTGCGTATTCAGGGTACTGCCGGCAGTGCCATCAGTGTCAAAAATGCGGCGGGCGAAACGATTTTGCTATTCAATATCCCCGTAATTGCAAACGCAACGACAGGAACAAGCCTAACCGTCACCTTCTCCGACCCGCGTCTTACAGGCAGCTCTTACACCCTCCTGTCGGGAGGAAGCATCAGCGGTGGCACGACTGTAAACGGTTACAACACCGGCGGAACATACACGGGCGGAACGTCGAAAAGTATTACTCTATAAGGAAATGAAACCTAAAAAATAACATCATGCGGTTACAGCCATTTTTATTCTTCTTACTCTTTTCAACCTTTTTATCCTGCAATCAGGAAGAAGGCATCGGCGGCTCCTCTTCTTTGGAAGGTTATGTGTATAAAATCAATCACTACGATGATAATTTCTCTTTCAGGACAGACACTACTCCTGCCATAAAGGAAGATGTTTTTATCGTTTACGGTGACGATGACTATTCGGGAGACAATGATATTCAAACAGACAGAAATGGTTTGTACCGTTTTGATTATTTAAGAAAAGGGAATTATACCGTTTATGCCTATTCGCAATATGCTACCGGACAGCGGGCGGCTATTGCAAAAAAAGTGAAAGTGAGCAGGGATATAAATCAAGTCGATACGATTTTCATTCATACCGGAAAGGCGTATGGGACAGCCCAGATTAAGGGTTCCGTGTACGCTTTATTCTATGACGGGTCAAAGAAAATTGATGAGGGACCGGCAATAGATGCGGATGTTTATATCAATAATTACGGAGAAGATATGTTTTTTGACCGTATCCGTGTTGGCGATCAGGGTTTTTTCATCTTTCAGAAGATTCTCCCCGGCAGATATGAAATATGGACGACAAGCGAAGACCCTGATACGCGGAAACTCACCCCTGTCAAACAACTGATTGAAGTCATCCAAGCAGGTGAAACGTATGTGTTGCCGGAACAATTTATCGTTAAAGCAAGAGCATGAAAAGGAAGAAATATATCATTGGCATAGTGTTGATTCTTATTGCGGAATCGTTTTGTGTAAACATCGTTGCGCAAAATCAAAAGCCGCTTGCCTCGCAGGGACAAACGCCGTTTTTAACTCCCGATGAGAAACGGGCATTGCGAAAAAATCTGGTAGTAAAGGAAATGAATACCGATTCCAAAGGGAAAAAGCAATGGATGGATCACCTGACCGTTTGGGATGAAAACGGATTTAAGCTGGAGGAAATTGAATACGCCGTTTACGGACAAAAAGAACGGGTAACTTATGAATATGATGCCGCCGAAGTTTGTATTCGCGAAAATGTATATAATGATAAAAACAAATTGATACGCATCCGCAAGTATGATTATCTTCCCAACGGACGGAAGTCAGTTCAATATAATTACAATCCGGACGGGAAATTATATTCAACAAAAATATATGAGTACACTTATAAGTGACGAATGTTGCGCAGATGCCCCAAAGGGGCAAAAGATTTCAGCCCCACATGAAGCAATGCGGAATGTGGGGTTAAGCGGAATGTGGGGTTTAGAAAAACGATACATTAACAAAGCCCTGAAAGGGTGATACAAAATGTAACATATAATATTCGGTCGTTCTTTCAGAACTTTCCTGACTGTGCCGTCCTTATAACCCCACATTCCGCTTCGCTGCATGTGGGGCTGAAATCCTGTATCCTTTCAGGATACCATCAACGGTATTGTCCTTTAACCCCACATTCCGCTACGCTTCATGTGGAGCTGAACTCTTTTGCTCCTTTGGGGCATCTGCGTAACATCAGTTATAATTTTTTGAGATGATAAACGACCTGTTAAACACCATGAATCCAATAACTTTGGATGAGATGCACGGTATCCGTTTGATGGATCGCATTGACTCGAAGTTTGTGGCATCTGTTTCTTTTCTCCCCCGTATTTTGGAAGAAGCCACACCCTGTTTTCGCGTTCAAATGGTGAATGACTTCAAAATATCCCGTTATTGCACCCAGTATTTGGATACTCCCGACTTGGATATGTTTACGATGCACCAAAACGGGAAGCTAAACCGGCAAAAGATACGCATTCGCTCCTATATGGAGTCCAACCTGTCTTTTTTGGAGGTGAAGAACAAGAACAACAGGAGCCGGACAAAGAAAATACGCATTCCAATCTCCCATACACACGTTAATTCTGTAGAAGAATTAATGGATGAAAAACGGTTCCTGAATAAAAACTCCCTCTTCAACGCCGGTGATTTAAGACCTGTATTAGCCAATGATTTCAAGCGAATCACCTTGGTGAATAACCGAAAAACGGAACGTGTGACCATTGATATTGACCTGTCATTTCATAATTATGTATCCGGCGGACAAAAGGATTTGGGCGATGTGATGATTATCGAATTGAAACAGGACGGCTGGCAACACTCCGATTTCAGGGATATACTGATGCAGTTGCGGATTAAAAAAATGTCATTCAGCAAGTATTGCATGGGAACTGTTTTGACAAATCCGAATGTGAAATACAACCGCTTCAAAAGGAGGTGCACGCTTATTAACAAACTTATTAAATAAACACACAAAAAACGATATGATTCAAACAGATTATGACCCGCAGATTGTTGCCGAACATGCGGCAAGTTTGGCAGAAAAAGGACTTGCTTTCATGGGCGTTGAGTTCTTCGACCCGTCTAATTTAGCGATGCTTTTCATCCGGTTTATATTCAACTTATTAATATGCTGGATTATCATCCAGTTTTTTTATTACAGGAAAAGCCGGAGAAAAGATTATTATTTTACGTTCATGCTTTTCGGGGTAACCATTTTCCTGATCCTTTTCATACTGCAAAACTTGTCGATAGAAGTCGGATTTGCTTTGGGTTTGTTTGGTATTTTCGGGATGATACGTTATCGGACAGAAACGGTTCAGATACGGGAAATGACTTATTTATTCATCATCATAGGGGTGTCGGTGGTGAATGGCTTGTCGCAGGATGTCCCTTGGGTAACCTTGACGATGGCGAACGTGCTGGTGATTTTAACCATTTGGCTGCTTGAAAGCAACAAGTTCTTGAAGCATACCTCGACCAAGATTGTGCTTTACGAGAAGATTGCCCTGATAACTCCCGACAGATATGATGATTTGATAGCCGATCTGAAAACAAGAACCGGGCTGGATATTACCAAAGCAGAAGTAGGACATATTGATTTCCTCCGCGATGCCGCATATCTGAAGATTTATTATAAAGCAAATTCATCGGAAATCAACACGATAGATACTGTCACCAGATTCTCCTGAATAATGCGTAAAATAAAATACCTGATTGCTTTTCTCCTTCTTCCGATGCTGTCTTTTGCTCAGGAGCGGGCAAATCCGGGCTTGGGTGCTTCTTTGTCCGTCGAGCTGCAAAAGGGCTTGCTGCGGAATATGGATATAGCAGTAGAAGAGGAAGTCCGATTGGTAAATAATATCGTCGGCTTCGACCGGAGCGTTACTTCTCTGGGCTTGGATTATTCTCTTTTTGAAAACAGGGTAAAGATAGGAGCCTGTTATGCGTTTATATACAGGTATAACAACGACCATCTTTTTGAACCCCGACATCGGTATTATCTAAACTTATCCTGCAAACAGCCTGTCAATCAGTTTACGCTCTCTTGGCGGGGGAGGATGCAGGGAACATACAGGGATGAAAACCGCAACGATTACAAAATCAATCCCAAGTATGTGATGAAGAGCAAGTTCGAAGCAGATTATGCCGTATGGGGAAAACCATGGAAACCGTATGTAGCCTGCGAATTGTCAACCGAATTAAATGACCCTGCGGGGAACGACCTCACCCGAATCCGTTACCAAGGCGGAACAGGCTGGCGTTTGAACAGAACCGCGTATCTGGATTTCTTCCTCCGATATGATAATTATTTGGACGGGGAAGAATTGAATGTAGTAGCGATAGGGGCAGGATACAGGGTGAAATGGTAGTCCTCACCTGAGCCGTAAAACGTCCCCTTCCGCCGGAATATAATCTAGAGTCTTTTTGTTCAGCTTGTAGAGGCTCTTGATTTGTATGCCGTACTTCTGCGCAATGCCGTGCATGGACTCCCCTATTTGAACCGCATGATTGTAATGCGGCTTGCCGGCTTTCCGCTTTTTCTTTTGGAGATAGACAATGTCGCCTTTTTGCAAGGGGAAACCTTCGGGCACTTCATTGTATTTTCTCAGTTTCTTTGCGCTAAAGTCCAAGTCGCCCGCCATCCGTTCAAAGCTGTCATCCGTCAAGGCATGAATGTAGATAAGCCCGTGCCCCTTATATACGGCACGTTTAAGCGGAGCGGGACGGTACAATTCATAGTCCTCGATTATCTTGATCAGCTTGTTGGCATACGCGCGGTCGGTCGCATACCCGCACTGCTGCAAGCCTTTCGCCCAACCCTTATAGTCCGTGATATTCAACTTGAACAAACGCGAGTAGTGGGAACGCTCCGTCAGGAAACGGGAATGATCTTCATACGAATCCTCCGCCCTCTTGTATTTGCGGAAACACTCGCCCCGCCGGTCGTCATCGTGATAGACACGCCCGCCCCGCCAATCGTCATGGCACTTGATTCCGAAATGATTGTTGGATTCGACGGCTAACCTGCCTGCCCCCGCGCCGGACTCCATAATGCCCTGCGCCAGCGTTACGGAAGCCGGTATCCGATACTTTTTCTGCTGCTCTGCCGCCAATGCCCCGTACCTGTCAATATACCGCTGGTAAGCAGCATTCTTGTGTTGCGCCGCTACCCCGCCGACAACCGCCAGCAAAGCCAACACCCAGACCAGACGCATAAACACCCTCATAATAGACCGTTCTCTCTGTTTCTTCCCCGCAAATATAAACTAAACCAACATGAATTTGATAGTAAGAAATAAATAAGGATTATAGCTTATAGATGTCCCTTTGGGACGACCGTGATACCCCCTCTAAACAGGCATTTCGCAGGGATGTAACCTAATCATTTAATACCTAATTGTTCCAATATATCTCTTGTAAGTTTTGATAATGGTCGCTTGCAGTGGTCTGCAGTTTCTATATAATTTCCCCAAATGCATCTGTCTATTTCTGCGGGTGTTTTTCCCAATCCACTAAATGACTGAATCAACGAATCGTAATAGTCTGCATTATAGGCTTGTGCTTTGTCTATTATTTCTTC
>LBCX01000540.1 GCA_001657575.1 Bacteroidales bacterium Barb4 | reverse complement strand
CCCGTATCCGCAACCGCCCTTATCGTTACCTGTGTATTAAGGTCATAGACACCTCCGTCCGGCTCTACCGTGCCGTTTCCGACGACAGACACACTCACGTTATAACCGTTTCCGTCAATAGCAAAATGCGCCAGCAAAGCCGTATGGCCTCTCACCGTAAATGTATAGGGATTTTCAGCCGAAAGACTGTCGCCCGCTTCATCTGTCCACTTCACGAAATAATAGTTCTTATTCGCAACCGCCTTTATCGTTACCGGTGTATTATGGTCATAGACACCTTCGATCGGATCTACCGTGCCGTTCTCGGCGGCAGACACACGCACGTTATAACGGTTTATGGCAAAATGCGCCACAAAAGCCGTATCGCCTTTCACCGTAAAGCTGTAAGGATTAGCCGTAAGGCTGTCAACCGCCGCATTTGTCCACTTCACAAAATGATACCCCGTATCCGCAACCGCCCTTATCGTTGCCACCGTATTATAGTCATGCGCACCTCCGCCCGATACCGTGCCGTTCGCGGTGGCGGCGGATACACTCACGTTATAACTGTTTGCGGAAAAATGCGCCACGAGAACCGTATCGTTTTTCACAATACGTTCACCGGTATAGGAATCGGTCAAAGAAAGAGTGTCCCCGGCCACATCCGTCCACTTCACAAAAGTGTAACCTTCATTCGCATAAGCTGTCGCCTTCGCCGTCACGGTGCAGCCGTAAGGCAGGTTGCCGGGGGGGGTGCCCTTGGATTCTATGGTTCCTCTTGTCGGAGCAGGAACAACATACAGATAGGAAAAGGTTATGGTTCCTCCTGCCGGATCGTTTTCATGCACAAGAAAAACATACTGATTGGGAACGATGGGGAAATCCAGCCATGTAAGCTTTGAGTCAAGGTTTTTCCACCCGTATTTTTCTTCAGAACCTTTCGGGATATGAATCTTGCAGTCCTTCGGCGTAATCTTGTAGATAAAAGGATTTTTGCCTTCAATAGTTCTCCCGGCCGGATCGTTCCAGTTAAGGTAAACGTCTTTCAAATTCGGACACTCTGCAAAAGC
>LBCX01000198.1 GCA_001657575.1 Bacteroidales bacterium Barb4 | reverse complement strand
AGCGGAATGTGGGGTTAAAAGGCGATAACGTCAAAGGAGTTCTGAAAGAACGCCCGAATATATATTGCATTGTAAACCATCATTTGCAATTTATATCGTCCTTGCAGGACTTCCTGCCGGCGTCGTCCGCATAACCCCACATTCCGCTCCGCTCCATGTGGGGCTGAAATCTTTTGCCCCTTCGGGGCATCTGCGCAACATACCCCTAACAGGGTTTGAAACCCTGTTAGGGGTTCGCTACGTGCAACTCCTCCCCTGCCATATATGCCGTATATTCGGGAGCATAGAGGCATTGGAGAGTGGCGATACCGCCGGAATAGTTGCCGCCGCGGGCAATGTAGGCAGGATATTCGAACACAAAAGTGCCGCGGGGCAGATGCCGGATAAAGAATGTCTCGGAGATGTCGCCGGTCGTATGGTAAAAGCCTATGCCGTCCTGCCACACATAGCCGGAGAGCGGGCGGACAGGCTCAAGGCAGGCTGCCCGCTGGTCTTTCAGCATGATGTAATCCATATCGCGGTCGGTGCGTATCACGAGGCGCACGGTCAGTTTATCCCCTGCCTTCAAAGGGGAAGCGGGGAGAATAAGCTGCTTGTCAACGCTTAATGCCCCTTTGGCGGTGCCGGCTTGCGAGAGGGGCGTGAAGTATTGATTATACACAGCTCCCCATGCAGGGGCATTCCCCTCTTTGCGGAGAGCAACGGCGGCGGAAGGCGATGATGCCGGACGGTCAAGGACAGCTTTGAGGTAGCCCGTGGCAGCTTCGCCGTCGGCGGTATTGTAGGTCTGTTTATTCCATCGGGCGGTAACGGTATTCTCCTTGCCTGTCCAATCGCTGCCCGTCAGCAGGAGGGCATGAATGGCATTGACCGTAGCGGGGACGGTCTCCCACTGCTGCGTCCGCTTCTGCCCAAGCAGCCATTGTTTCATGCGGTCGGTTTCCTCCAAGTCAGGGGCTATTTCGGCAAAGGCGGACATCAGCAGGCAATGCACATCAAGGGGGGAAGCGAAGAAGTCTGCCCCCTTTCGGTTGTTAGGCCAGAACATGCCCTGCTCGTCAGATACGACAGCCGTTTTGCGCAACCATGCGAGCAGGGCAGTGGCAGTTTCATGCTTTCCGTTGCGGTGTGCCAGCAGAGCCAATCGACCTTTGTCGGCAAGGGACAGCTTTTCCCACTCTTTCTCTGCCTTGTCGGTAAGGAAGCGGACGGCTGTTTCGGTTTCCGGCGACAAGGGGACATCGCTGTATTCGCTACGGACAAGGAGATACTCGATTCGTTCGGCGGAGAGGGGAAGCGTTGCGTAGTCCTTTTGCACAAGCTCGTCAAGGCAGCGGACTGCCCGCGCCAGCATCTCCTTTTCTTCTGCCGTATAACTGACGGCGTTTAATTGCGCCAGCTGTGCCATCCCTTTGAGTATGGAAAGGGTCATGCGCCTGTCGGAGGCAAAGCCCTTAAACCAGCCCCAGCCGCCTTCCGGCGTTTGTTCGTCAAGCAGGCGGCGGACGGCGACGTTCCGCAGGTTGTTCGTGCGGTTGCTGTCGAAGAGGAGGGACAGGCTGTGCTTTTGCTCCGTCTCGCCGACGGCATCAAGCACCCACGGGGTTTCTTGCAGGAGCGTACTTTTCAACTCTTCGTTCTTCTCCAAATTGGAAAGAAGGGGGGAAGGGGAAGCGTCTGCCGCCCAACGGTTGACAGCCTGTTGCAGGTCGGGGTTGGATGCGGCAATATGGGCAGCCAGTGTATTGGCATAGTAGGAAGCGAACCATGACAGGATATTGTCGTTGTCCGGTGCGGCAAGTGCCGGCAATGCCTGCACGGCATAAAAGACGGGGTTGGCGGTCATTTCCAGCGTCAGGCGGAAGGGCTGCCGTCCTGCCTGCAAGGGGGCAACGGCTATTTGCCGCTCTTCATTGGTTGAAAGGTAAAAGGGGGTGCTTTCGGTCACAAGTATGCGGTCGGGCAGGACGGGTATCAGATGCTGCTCTCCGTCGCTGCCGTCCGCCGTTTCGGCGATGATGCGGATGCCTGCCAAAGGGATGTCTGCGGGTACGTCCGCCGTCCATTGGAGCGATGCCTGCCCGTTCGGCGGCAGAACAAAGGGACGGGAAGCGGCTGCGGAAAGGGCAAGCGTCTTTCCGTCGGCAGGGTCAAACCATTCAATGCGTGCCCGCCCGCTTGTCTCCTTGTCCTTTTGGCTTGTCAGCAGGGCGGAAAGGGTAACCGTGTCGCCTTCCCGCAAAAAGCGCGGCAGATTGGGGATAACCATCAAGGGTTTGGAAGTAACAGCCGTTTGCGTCATGCTTCCGTAGCGCAAATCCTTCGTATGGGCAAGAGCTTGCAGCTTCCAAGCCGTATTGCTTTCCGGCACAACAAAGTCAATCAGGAAGCCGCCGTCTTCGTCCGTCAATAGCGTGGGAAAGAAGAAGGCAGTCTCGTTGAAGTTCCGGCGCAGGGACGGGGCGGAAGAAGGAGCATTGTCTTGTGCCGCTTGCTCCTTTACAATTAACGACTCCTCTGTTATCTCCGCTATATACATCTCGTCATCGTCCGCCATTGCCGTCTGCATAGCCTCCGGCAAAACAGTGGCTTTCATCATGGCATTCGACCGCATCATGATTCCGCCGTGCCGACCGTAACGGTTTTGCATCATGCCCTGCCAATCCAAACGGTCATACTGATAGGCGCGCTCATGGAGCTGCCGTACACTTGCCTCCCCATACTCGTAACTGTCCCTAAATCCTTCGCCCTCATTGAAACGCGGGCATCGAAGCCGGATAGACCGTTCAGGCGAAAAGAACCATTCAAACGGCAACAGCTTGTCTAACGACTTGTCGTACATGGCAGCCAATACCTCGGCGGATACGGCGGACGAGTCGCTGCCCATCACACGAAACCGCCATCTCTCCCTGCCGCCCGGCAACAATTTATCGCGGAACGTCTCCGTGCGGAAAGCCAGCTTGCGGTCGGGCTGTTTGCGGGTGACCGGCACTTGTGTAACCTGCAACTCTCCTTTCTTCGCATACGTGAACGAGGCGGTAACGCCGTCGCCATATTCCGCTTTGAAAGGAAAGGTAAAGGTGCGGCTCTCATTGCTCAGCCGTATCCGCCGGCGGGACAGCAGTTGCTTGTTTTCCCCGAACAACTCATATAATATATAAGCATCCTTGTCGGAAGTGCCGAATATGAACGCCGCCTCTTCGCCGGGCAGGCAGGAAGTGCGCTCCTCTGCCAGCCATGAGCGGGTGAAAACGGGCGGCTGCTTGTCGGTGCGGGCATAAAGGATAAAGTCCTGCTCTGCCTTTACCGCCCGCCCTTTGCTGTCGGCAGCTTCAAAGTGGATGCGGTAACGTCCGGAAGGAAGGGCAGAGAAGACAGGCTGCGGCAGGGGCTTGCCGGCGATAAAATCACCGCTTGCCGCCTGCTTCCCTTCCGTATAATTATAGTCCTCGCCTGCCAGCGGAACAATCGTAAACTTTCCTGCCGCCGATGTCTTCCCGCCTGCCAGCAACGTGGCAGATACGGTAGCCGTCACCTGCGTCTTCTCCACTTGTTGGGGTAAATCAACCGACAGCACAATGCTTGCATCTCCGACAGGGAACGAATGCCGCGCCTCTTGCGTCTCCCCCTTGTCATCCGTCACGTCGGCAATGACCTCATAGAGGCAATACCACGGAAAAGACCATTCAATCTTCTCGGTACGGAAAGAAACGGCAAACGTCCCGTCAGCCGATAGGCTCGCTGTCCCTTCCTCCACTTGCCCCCCCACCATCACAGTACCCCTTGTAAGCAATGAGAAAGGACGGCGCATAACACGCCACGCCACCCTGCCGCTCTGCAAGGATACGCCGGAGAACGTCTGCACCTTCCCCCTGAGCGTCACCTCATCCCCGAAAATAACTTCTTCTTCCATCGGAAGCCACTCGACGGCAAAGGTCGGACGCTTGTATTCCTCCACGCTCACCTGACAGCTTGCGTAATCATCTGCCGAAAGCGTGAACACCCCCGTCAGCCCTTGCTTGGGCAGCGTAAACTCCCCGTTGAACGAGCCAAACTGATTTGTAGTAAACCGCTTGACGCTAACCTCCTGCCCGTTGGCATCGCGCAGGGCAACCGAAAAGGCATGACCGGCAACAGTCCCCGTCTTCTCCTTGTCCTGCCGGAAGGCAATGCCCTTGAAAAACATCGTCTGTCCCGGACGGTAAATCCCCCTGTCGGTAAAGAGCGAAAGGGAAACAGTGCGGTTCTCTTCTCCTGCCCGCTCCCTTTCCCTGTACACATTCGTCAGCCGTAAACACGTATCCCCCGACAGCATGGCACGGAACGCCAACGGCTTTTGTCCCGAAGGAAGAGCAGCCAGCCCGTCCCCGTCCGTCTTCAGCGAGCCAATCTGCCGTAACTCATCCCTCTTCCCGCCGAAATAGACAATCTCCGCCTGCGGCACAGGCTTGCCGCTCAAATAATCCGTCACCAACACCTCTACATCGCCCGACGGCAACGAACGGGCTGCCACCGCAAGCCGGCTGACAACCACCGTATGCTTCACCTTTATGCCGTCCGCCGCAGTAATCGTACATTCATACCGTCCCAAGCGTTCCAGCGAGAGGTGCACAACCGTGTCCTGCGACTCATAAGCCGTTGCCGGATGCAGCGGCACAATCCGTTCTTTCACCGGCTTGCCGCCCTCGTGTATGCTTATTTTCGCCTCCTTTATATTCCTGTAATTAAAGGACACCGCAAAGGTGCTGTCCGGATAAACCGTTTCCGGCACGATGGAAGTAAGGTCAGGCTGTTCCATTGAAGCCAGCCTGTTCCTCAATACAGCCGTGCGCTCATAGTCGGGATACTGTGCAATCCCTTCCTTGCAAAGCCGGTAAACCGCTCCCCGCTCCTCTTCGGCATCTGCTTGCACAATCCGCACCTCAATGGAATAATCGTATGCGGCATACTTGTCTGCAAGCATCTCCAATGCCGCCTTATAGGCAACGCGGGCAGAATCCCACCTGACCAAGCCGCTTGTATAGCTGTATTTAAGGAAATCCAACTCCACCATAAATGCCGCCTTTTCATTCCCCTCCGCGCGGCGGAACGCCAGCCATTCCTTATACATATCTTCGGAAGGCGCAACCTCTGCCGCCCGCTGAGCCAGAAAATCATACAAGGCAGGGCGCAAAGCCTGCGCATCTTTCCCCTCCTCCAATATCTCATGGAAAAGGGTAGCCGGCGTTTGCTGCAACAGCCCGGCAGGTTGCAGGGAAAGCGTTGCATGTTCCTTGATTTTTGCCGTAAACAGATTGCCGCTCCATTCGCGTATATCGGCGGGACTGTCGCCACTGAGAGCCGTCCGCCGGTCAATCATGTACCTGTTCTGCTCGTAATACTTGTGATACATTTCCGCCGCCATCGAATGAAGCACAGCCTTGGCGGCAGCATCGGCGGTAACGGCAATATACCCTTCCGCCTCCTTTATCAAATCGGGCAGCCTATCCTCGTCCGTTTCCAATTCGCCCTTCATCTGCGAAATCATCTCCTTAACGGCTTGCGGGGTATTTTTGCCGGCGGCAAGTTCAGTCTTGCCCGTCTGACCGTCCGTTGCCCGTCCGGCTTTGCAGGATACCACCATTAACCCCATGCAGCACATCAAGAGTGCAGCCGCCATCATCCTCTTCACCATAGATTTGTTCTTTTATTTAACCGATATTACGCGA
>LBCX01000539.1 GCA_001657575.1 Bacteroidales bacterium Barb4 | reverse complement strand
AGTTTGCCGTTTTCAACGTCATCTTACCATCTACACAGTCCTTGAACTCAAGAAACGTACAACAGTTTTTCACGTTTTCTGCTCTCCCGATATAATCTACAACCCTTTTTCCTTCTTTATCATATAACCCTATGCCTTTTTCTTGCCTATGTATGTTAAGAATCCTTCCTGTTTCCTCATCAACCTCAACGGTTTTGATTTTCGCATACCGCCTATGCACACCACGCTTGGCATAATCTTTCGTTAGCTTTTTTCCTATTCTTCCGTAACTATCCGCTAAACCTAAGTTACGTATCTTCTTTGGTTGCCACGGTCTTACCTTAGGTTTACCTTTCTTATCAAATTTTCCTGTATAATCTTGTAATACTTCACTGCTATGTTGACAAGTTAAGCGTTTCGTGTTAAAATGTTTCATAAATGTTTCCCGAGTTTTAATTCCTCGAATGTTTCCCGAATTTCAACGAAGTGTTCCTTGAATTTTAATTCCTCACCGTGTAGGCACGGATAATAAAAATGCTTTCGGGTTTTAGTTTTACATGCAGTTAAACTTTACCATACGAAAGCATTTTTGTCAAGTATTTTTCAAAACAATTCCCGAGAAAAAACTCGGGAGTTACGTCTATTAGTATCGAGTAAAGGCAAACTCGCTCTACGAGCGGTTTTTTTGACGTTTTTGGCTTCGCCAAAAACGTCATTTTTTTTAAATTTTTTTGTTGTTTTTCTAATATTCAGTATGAAAAGCAAAAGGAACTTTCGCACTTTCAAAAAGCGGCTTTGCCGCTTTTTCGTGTGCTTCACACACCTTGCAATGAGAGAGGGGAAGATTATACCACCCATCTGTTTCTTCCCCATTAAGTCTGTTCCCCCATCAACCTCATGACTCGCCTCAACTCCTCTTCACAGGATTTAACCGCTTTCTATCTCTTAGGCATTCCGTTTTGTTTTGTGCACACCTATGTTTGCCGACGCCAAAAGCGTACGACACATCTCTGCTATCTCTCGTTATCACTCATTCATTCTAATCATCGCTCAGAACCCCTCTAATTTCAACGCT
>LBCX01000538.1 GCA_001657575.1 Bacteroidales bacterium Barb4 | reverse complement strand
CAGGGCTGCAAAATCTTGCGTCTCTGCGTTGCAATCGTTTGCGGTTTTGTGATAACTTCGCCGCCGAATTTGTGAAACCCCGACGGGGTTGGGGTAAACGGCTAATTTTACACGTTATGAGAAGAAGTATTGCATTAACGGTGTTATACCTTGCCTGTTTGCTGCAAGGGCAAGTGGCGGGGGCGCAGAAATATGGTGATGGTCGCCCTGATACACTTACGGATGCCCGTGGCATACGCTATCAAAAGATCACCTACGCTACGTATGAAATAATCGATATGAGCGGCTATAAAGGCCCTCCCGATGTTTATATTCCGGGCAGCTTTGAGATTCTGACGGGTGGGCGGTATGAGTCACGGTTGCCGGTTTATGTAGAGCGGATAGCAGATCGAGCCTGCATGAATAATAAGGTTATTACGAGCCTTACCATTGATACGGTGCAGATCAACCGGTTTAAGAGTATTGGCATATCTGCTTTTGAGGGCTGCACCTCCTTAAAATCCGTCACCTTTCCGAGATCCCTGTATAGTATTGAATCAGATGCTTTCTATGGTTGCAAGTCATTATACGACATTTATCTTACGTGGTCTACGCCTGCGGACGCGAAGCATCTTTTCGTTGACGGTGGCGCCTTCTATGGGATACATCCGGACTGTAGAGCCCATATAGAGAGTGGTGATGAAGAAAATTGGCTGAATTGGGATAACAACGTTGATGTTAATTGGTGGGGCATTCTCATCGAGCCTAATGCGTATAAGCTTAACGCGATCGCCGCGGATCATCCGGAATGGGGGGATGCGGTCGCCAGGATGATCCCTCGTCAGAACGACCGCCCTCTGCCCGACGGGTATGCGTACTACGACCGTATGGTGGAACTGACGGCCAGACCGGCTGAACATCGTCGCTTTGTAAGCTGGAAGATCACGAGCAAATGGCTGCTTATGGACTGGCGTAAGCCTTTTGAGGGGGTGACCCGGAATCCATTCTCGTTTCGCATGAGCGGGGATGTGACCTACGAGCCGGTGTTTGAATCGGACGTATGTACGGTGAAGGCAGTCTCC
>LBCX01000197.1 GCA_001657575.1 Bacteroidales bacterium Barb4 | reverse complement strand
GATCCGCCGCCTCATCCGCGCCGCGTCGCACTTCATCTGGACCCGCCCGGACGGCAAACAATTCGTATGCCGCACCTTCCGTCAACTTGTCGCTCGCGTGTACGACTACGACGGCCATCTGCTGCAAGGGCTACTGCGAATGGTAAAGCGGTAGCCCCTACGCCTTGCCACGCTGTCAACCCGTGCTGTCCAACACACGCACGTACTCATCCAAGTTCGCCTGCAAGCCTTCGTCGTACACAACAATCGTGGCCTGCCTCGCGACAACCGCGTGCAAATTGAGCGCAACCTTGGCCAACTGCCCGCACGGGCCATTATCCAAATACAACTTGCGCAGAAACGCTAACAGCGCAGCCTGATCGTGATCGTTGAACTGAAATGTCGTGTAGTGCTTAGCCGGGTCAATCGCACAGGCCGCATCCATACGCTTCAGAAATTCAGCTTCCGTTTCTTGTTGCATACCCACCTCCAGAAAAAGCCCCTCACCATGAGGGGCATCGAGAAATAAAGTTAGACCACTCGCGCCACTGCTCTTGCGTGATGATCCCGGCTTCGCGCAGCTTCAGAATCTTGCGTCGTTCGTCCAGTTTCGCTTCTATGCCACGCACCTTCTGCGGTTGCAGCCGGCCATGCGTGTACCAGCCCGGCAGGTAGCTGTACGGCGCCTGTGATGCGTCTTCCCTAAACACCTGCCGTGTGTCATAGGCGGCATACAAGTCTTCCCCGCGATACCACCAACGGTCAGCCACCATCGCGTTGTACTCGGTGCCGTAAAGCACCTTTGCGACGTGCATACGCGGTAGCTTGAGCTTGACCTTGCCGAGCGTGAACGTATCCACAGCGCTCGACAGAAATGGAATCTTCAGGCGGTCAAAGCGCCGGCACTCGACCAGATATTCAACCAGCGCGTCACGCACCTGGCGGTCTACTTGGCTGATGTGCTGGCAGATGAAATAGACGTCCCAACCTTTTTTCCGACTGTGCACCAACCAATCGATCACGTCCTGCTGACGCTTGTCCTGCCAGTTCCGCGCGTTGAGCAGTTGCGACACCTCATCGAGAAAGATGCCACCGTTTTTCGTTTCGTCATAGCTCTCATTGCCACGCCCAAGACTGTCAAGATGAGCAACGGTGGGCTTGTCTGGCAAGCGCACCACACGCGGCGTTTTCGCCTTCGGCCCGCAGAGCTTTTCCAAATCGAGATCAAGATTTGTGGCCACCGCACGACCTTCGGCCAACAAATCCCGAATGCGGCCCACCGTTGCAAGGCTCTTACCCGAACCAAGGCGCCCCGTGATGATGTAGATCGGCATATCAGGCCGCCGCAACAATCTTGATGTTGCCCACACCCCAGCGATACAAAAAGATCGCTGCATCGGCTGCAAAGGCCACGTCCAACGCCGCATTCAGACTATCCGCAGCAACGAGCCACATTGCGTCACCGAGCGGAACAGCAAGGTATGAAGGCATCGCGCCGATCAACCCATTCAGCACCAGCGCCTGCGCGGCAAGCATGCCAGTGGTGAGCGTGCCAAAGGCAGCAACGGCAGCCATCGCAAACGCCACCTTCTGCGTAAACCACTTTGCAAAAAATCCAGCCATCGACCCGAACAGCCCGACCATCAAGGATGCAAGCAAAGGCATGATCGTCTCCAGTTACACAGCACCAGCATTCGCGCCAGCAGCTTTATTCCAGACGTAGACAGCAGAGAGCACCGGCCAGAGCCACGCCAACAAATCGCGCACGTATTGAAGCTGCGTGCACACGTCCCACGAACCACGCCACGTGCCCCACGAAAACCATTCAATCTGCTGACACGTCCCGCCCGGCAAGATATGCGGCATGGTCAGCGTCCATGACCGACTGTTATTGACCGTCTGCAACTGCGTCTCTGCCGCTTGCTCAGCGGACTGCAAATCCGTTCCCGGCTGAGCCATCGCAGTCGCACCGTCCGCCTTGGTCGGCGTACCAGTCTCATCAATCAGACATTTGGGGCTGCCGTTGGTACCGAGACCACAGGGGATCGGCGAGGACGCAGGCACAGCAGCCGGGGACGAAGCGGGCTGGGGATTCGATCCATCACCCGTTGTGGGCGTCGTCGTTGTGGTCGTGGTCGACGTCGTGCCGTCTGGGTTCGTTGTGGTCACCGTGCACACGACCGACACCGGCTTATTTGCAAGCGACGACGAATCGCTATTCGGTGAAACAGTACAACTGCGCCGCTGCGTAGTCGTTCCGTTTGGCCCCTGCGTCGTCGTGCTCGGGCCAGTCACCCTACCATCAGCAGGATTCACGATCTGCGCGGGCAACGCCTGCGTGGAAGGATCACCAAGCGCGGCAAGCTGATCCGTCCAAGGCATGAAGCCCCAATAGTCCTTTGCGCGCTGCGGATTGCCACTCAAAGCGTCAGCAAGCTTCGGGGACAGCTCAGGATAGGTGATCGGAACCGGCTGAACATGCGCGCTTGGATCGACAACACACGCGTTGCCGCTAGCAACATAGCCAGTGACGCACGTCCCCACCTGCTGCACAACGATATTGCACACCCCGCCGCATTGCCGCGGATCACTCGGAAAATGACCGTGACACACGCCACTAGCAGCGTCATACCCATCAATCACCATGCCGGGATACGCACCGGACACATACGCAGTACACGCAGCAACAGGAGAGTCACCATAAGCATTGGCACTCCTCCACTGAAACCCATTGAACCCGCTATCCGACGAACTCGGGTTCGTAGGACCAGGCTTGCACCATCCGTTAGGACTGCTCGCACATTGCGTAATGCCGTACTTGATCAGATCAACAGCCAGCATCGCCAAAATAACGGGCGCCGATGACGTAACAGCCCGACCGGCAATCGCACCCAAAGGGATCGACCGCAACTCATTAATCGCCACCGAGCCAATCAAACTCGACCCAGATCGAATGCCAACGCTACCCGCCTCCGCAACCTGCAATCCCGCAGACGAAGCCGACACCGTTTGAGAGGTGTTGCGAATGAGATCAGGGATCAACTGCCCAAGCGTCATGTTTTGCGCATAACCACGCACGGGCACCAAGAGCGAGCACAACAGAACAATCACAAGCGCCATAGGCCCGACAAGCAAATCGAGCCACACACGCCGCACGCGTTCAGCGCGCGCAGTAGAACTCAGCAGCAGGGCAGACATAGAGCATCTCGTAATAGGGGTCGAGCGGCGTACCACACGCGCTCAAAAAGAAAAGGCCCGCGAGGGCCAGGGGGGCAAACGCGGGCCGGTACATCACGCCACCTTGTTGACCAGCTTGCGACCGATGCGGAAGCCGATGTAGATGCCCCACACGATGACCGCAGCAGCGATGGCCTTGGTGCCGAGCGCCGTGGCGTTCGACGTGGTGCTATCGAACACCGGTTGCATGGCCTTCGGAAAATCGAACGTGCTTTGCGCTTGCGCAGCAGCAGCGCCAGCCATGCCCACCACCGCAACCGATGCCAGCAGCACCTTGTGCTTCAGACCTTCCAGCTTCACCTTCATGATTCACCTCCAAATATGGGCCGGTTGAGAAATTGCCCGGCTTGGCCCGTCAACCGGTCAAAAAAGATCGAGCAGCTTGCGACCGAGACGAAACAACGACCCGATAAGCCAGCCCGCAAAGAAGAACAGCATGCAAAAGCCCGCATACGTAGCGAGGTCCGAAACGCTGTAGCTCATCGCGTGTTCCCCGCAATGAAGCCGAGGCAGAAACAGACCGCCACGAAGCCCACCGCCAACACCATGAAACCGTCATAGCTCATACGTTTCTCCCTACAGCCCTGCGGCTTGTATCGCCTCGTCGTACTGCTCGCTGTACTTGCGAATTTGTCCTTCCAACTCATTACCGCGAGCGATGGCCATCCACGCCTTGCGTTCCCACTCCCTCGCGTCAGCCTCTGCCTGTTCGCGTTGCTCTTCAAACCTCTGGGACAGCATTTCCAGACCGTGCGAAATGCTTGCAAGCTCTTCCGCCTCGTCATCCCAGTTCGCCAACTTCATCCCTGGGTCCATCCCGCCGTTCTTGTCCGCAGCCCACAAACGGTCAGTCACGACAACCAGGCGATCCGCGACGAGCGACATCTTTAGCGTTGCGGCGTACTCACGATCCATCGCTTCCATGTGTCGCTCCGATGCGCGATCAGCTTCACGGTTCGCCGCATCCAACTTCCGCTGCGCACGCTCGCGCTTGCCATGCATTTCGTCAGCGGCAAGCAGGTATTCCTCTCGGTCTGACGCACCGTCATCCAACAAGCCAGAGAACCAATCGGAGATACCCACGTCCGCCCCTTATCGATACGAGACTTGCGCTGTCGCGCGCTCCAACTCGTCGCGCGTGTCAACGTCGTGCAGCCAGTGCCACGAAGCGGCATACGCCCAGCCCGCACCGAGCACGATGCCCGCCACCAACCATGCGATGCGCTTCCATTCGTCCATCACGAACCCCACCGGTTGAGGAAGTACCAAACCACCGCGCGCAAGTAGTCAGATGCCATCCATGCACTAATGCCTGCACCGAAGCCGCAGACAAACGTGAAGCCACTGAGCACCAAGCCCGCAACGGCCACCCGCTTGCTTTGCGGACTCATTCCTCGCCCCAGCCCATCACGCGGTCAGCAAACATGAACAGATAACGACCGCAGACGATCAACACCACGGCCAGCACCACAAACATCGCCAGCCCACCACCGAGCACCGCAAGTGCCTTGGCGATCGTCAACCAAGCACCAAGGACGGTAAAATCGTCATTGCACGACGCCGAAAACGGACCCATTGCAACCTCCGGTCAAAACGGGTGATCCGGCACCACGCCAGTACCACCACACAACTCACAAGCACCCGGCTCTTCATACGCATCCGGCCCTCCACCAACCAGATGCATCACCTCACCAGAGCCACCACAACGCGTGCAGTACTCAGGCTCCGGCTGATCTCACAAGCACCCGGCTCTTCATACGCATCCGGCCCTCCACCAACCAGATGCATCACCTCACCAGAGCCACCACAACGCGTGCAATACTCAGGCTCCGGCTGATAGCCAACGCACTCAATGCAATTGCACCAATCGCCCATCGCGACCCCCGTTAACTGAAAAAGCCCACGAAGGGACATACCCTCCGCAGGCTTTGCGTTATGCAGAATGATCACGATGCAGCGGCTTGCGCTTTCGGTGCGTTGGCAGCCGGGCGGACGTTCAGCGCCTTCAAGCCAACGATGCGAGCAACCAACTCACCATCACGCGAGACGAACAACTTGAAGTCGGCCACGTAGTCGCCGGGCGTGGTGTCCTTGAGTTCGTCAGCGACGTTCACGCGGCCAACCTTCACCTGCTCGGAAACGACGCCGTTCGCGTCGGGGACACCTTCGGTCAGGATGCATTGCGCCTCATGCATCGAGTAGGGGCGGCCAGTCTTGGCAGAGACGCCGTTACGGCTGTTGATTGCGATGATGGTCAGCTTTTGAGAGTTCGACATAGTGGCTCCGACGTGTGAGCGAATTGGTGTATGGTTACGCCATTAGGAACCTACTAATGCAATAGGAACCTAATGCAATTGAATCCTAATGCACGGAGGTTGCCATGTCCATAAAGACGGCAATTGATTTTCTTAAACAGAAAGGGAAGTTCGATAGCTATGCGGCGCTAGCACGCGCGGCAGGCATGGACAAAATCCGCATGCAAAACATGCGAGCAGGCGTTGTAACGCCTAGCGTCCGAGAGGAATTCGCACTGGCCGATGCCTGCGGCATGCAGCACGTGGAAGTGATCGCCT
>LBCX01000537.1 GCA_001657575.1 Bacteroidales bacterium Barb4 | reverse complement strand
GATTTCTTATTATAACTTCATCCGTAAGCTGCTCAAGTATTTGCCTACTAGTGCTGCCACAAGACAATACATGCAAAAGAACATCCATGATGATATCTACCGTTGACGTAATTGTCCGTTGGACATCATGTGTTTAACGTGAAGTTTCGCCACCACCTTCTCGCTATTTATTGCGCTCGATAATAATGCACACGAAAAAATACTAAGCAATTTTGGTTTGGATCTTTCCCACCTCCACGGCTTTATTGATTTCTTAAAAAATGTCTTACACTTACGTAATATGATTTCGCATAACAATGTCGTTTACAGTTGCGAGTTTGCGTACCAGAGTATGGCTTTAAATTGCGTTTATGAGAGCGTGATGCACAAGAAAATCAACCGCGTAAAACTAATTCACATGATGGAATTGATCGAATATTTCTCGCATACTAAAACATTAGTTAGCAACACCAAATATTATTACGGGAAGGCAAAAATACAACAGAAATTCAAAGATAAGATCGATTTATTTGGAGTAAAAGATGAGCAAAACATTATATAAAAATAAGTGGGTGTCGTTAAAATTGACGCCCCGCGGTTTTGTGTACGGCGAAAGACGTAATACTAATTCGACTGCTGCCTTGTGCTACAAGAAAATCAAAAATGAATACCATTTCTTATTACGATATCAACCATTGCCAATGATTAAATTAGCCGATAAAACACAACTACCATGAACCACTTTATTCCCGTGCTGCGTCACAGGCTCGATTGAAATCGGTGAAACACCCGAAACTAATATTGTCAAAGAAATCTTTGAAGAGTTGAATTACCAAGTGCAACCGCGTGATATTAAAGCCACCCATCACGTGGTGGCTTCCACTCAAATGAATGAAACCGTTTACACTTTTATCGTTAACCTTCAAAAAGCCCAATACATCGAGAAGGTTAGTGGAGACGGTACGCTCTTCGAGAGTCGTTCGCAAAATCATTGAGTCACGCATCGCGAGTTACTCAAAATCCTTACGAGTCAAGACTTTTTGTATCTATCCTCGTTAGCTTCGGCTTATCTTTTGTTTCGCCG
>LBCX01000536.1 GCA_001657575.1 Bacteroidales bacterium Barb4 | reverse complement strand
TCATATAACAATTTTTATCGCATAAATAGGAATCCCATTTGACACTGTCAAATCAATATTTTGCACAGAAACGGCTACCGAATGGCTACATACGGAGACATTTCTGTGTAGGATTCCTCTTATGCTCTTTTAAAATATTTTAAAATATAAAAGTTACATTATACACCTATTTTTTTCAGGTTTTAGCTTTTTATTGAGAAGGATAATTAAAATAAAAAAACATATTTTTTTCTGAAAGTGTTGAGAAATAAATTTTAAAATGATTTATAGCCTCTCTGTTGAACAAAAAAAGTTTTTAGTCATTTTTATACGTGGAATGATTAAATGTCCTAGAAAGGGCTTAAAATGCAAAATAAAAAGACTACTCATTTTTTGAGTAGTCTATCTGTAGGATAGTTTTTGATATTCTAAATGAAAAGGAGTAATACATAAATCATTTTGTATACATGGGATAATACAAGGTTTAATGCATGGGATAAAAAAGGATATGATTTCACTTTTAAAAAGGGTATTTGAATAATAGAATTGTATTGTAGACATTGATTATTTAGGAGGAATAGAAAATGAGCGAAGAAAAATTCGAACAAGCAAAAGGAAATATCAAAGAGACTATTGGAGATGCTACTGATAATAAGGATTTAAAAGCAGAAGGTAAAGGAGATAAAGCTTCTGGTAAAGCCAAAGAAGTAGTAGATGATGTTAAAGATAAAGCTAATGACTTGATTGATAAAGTTAAAGGAGATAAAAACTAAATAAAAATTAAAACGTCTTAAGTATTATTATGTAGCATACTTGGGACGTTTTTTATTTAAAGTGAATAAAAATAAATAATAAGACACGCATTTATGCCGAGAAAATTTATTGATGTTGAGAAGAACCCTTAACTAAACTTGGAGACGAATGTCGGCATAGCGTGAGCTATTAAGCCGACCATTCGACAAGTTTTGGGATTGTTAAGGGTTCCGAGGCTCAACGTCAATAAAGCAATTGGAATAAAGCAACAAAAGGAGTTGAAGAAAATGAGTGAGAAAACTAAGAAAAGCATTCGTATAGCATTATCTTTT
>LBCX01000535.1 GCA_001657575.1 Bacteroidales bacterium Barb4 | reverse complement strand
TATACGGATAAACAATATTAGATGTGTCCCTCATCAAACAATTGAAGATAACTATTTCACTTTTCAAATCGTAATAAATGCACAATCATATAGTATAATTTCAGAGATTACTTATTTCTATTATATAAGAAATGGTTCTGTTACCAACGGTGGGGTATGGTCTGAAAATATTTATATACAGTGGTCTAAAATATTTAAAGACCAACTGAGTGCATTAAATGCTTCATCTTTAGATTTCGTATTTAAGAAGAAAGATTAAGAAGAAGCTTTTTGGACAAGAATTGGTATATCAGAAAGAGCCTTAAAAAGCCCTCATAATGTTCAGCATTATATTAACGATTATTTAAGTTCTTCTTTTCTTAAAGATAAAGATACATTTTTCAGTGGCATATTACTTTTAGCTTATCTTGTATCTTAAGATGCCATTAATTGCGAAAAAGTGTTTTCTATCAATTCATATGAAATTATATAATACGAATTAAGAAGAGAACTTGGAATGTACCCTTTACACCCAACGTGCCACTTCGCTTTACGTTGGGCTGAAATCCGGCATTCCTCTGGAATTTGCGCAAGCTTGTTGGGGACAGTTTTTCTTTGAAACAACACTTGAGCACAACAACAAAAAGAAATTGGAAGTCAAATAATGGATACACTATGCAACGCAGAAGTAAAACGGACGAGATTTTGACACTGGTGTTCATGTTGCTGGCGATAGCTGCCGCCGTCTGCTGGTTTGCGGCGGACGGGAAGTTGCCTTTTCTTTGTTGTGGCGGGACAGCCGTTGCCGTAAGGATTGCTCAATATATAGCACGTATTTTTTAATCATAAGGATATGGATACAAACGAAATCATAAAGCCGGAGAATCTGGTGTACGGCAAGCCGAAGCTGATGAATGACAATCCGATGCACTATTGTCCGGGGTGCAGTCACGGTGTCATTCACAAACTGATTGCCGAAGTAGTCGCCGACATGGAGCTGGAGGAGAGGGTGATTGGCGTTTCCCCCGTAGGTTGCGCTGTCTTTGCCTACAACTATATTGACATTGACTGGATAGAGGCGGCTC
>LBCX01000534.1 GCA_001657575.1 Bacteroidales bacterium Barb4 | reverse complement strand
GGAAGCGGCGGATACGGATTACCGCCATGCCGGTTTGTATGACATCCGCCTGAAAGTGTCGCAACAATACCCGCTCGTGCATATCAATGAATATCTATATACGGCAGTAAAGCCCGACGCAAGGAAATCGGGTGAAAAGCAGTTTGACTATGTGGATGCCAGGAATCGCGAAGCGCAGATGGAAATGGAAACAGCCTGCACCAATCATTTGCGGCAGACGGGGGCATATCTTCCTCCGCAGTTCAAGGAGATTGACCTTAACGGGGAAACCTTTGCAGTAGAAGCCTCTGTTATTATCCCCGTCCGCAACCGTGTACGTACCATCAGGGATGCCCTCCGCTCTGCCGCCAGCCAGCAAACCTCTTTTGCCTATAACATCATCCTTATCGACAACCATTCGACGGACGGCACAACCGAAGCCGCAGCCTCCTACCCGTTGCAGGAAGAATCAGCCGCCCTTTGTCGGGAGATGATCCATATTATCCCCGAACGGACGGACTTGGGCATAGGCGGCTGCTGGAACTTGGGCATTCACCATCCCGATTGCGGCAAATTCGCCGTGCAGTTGGACAGTGACGACGTATATAGCGACAGACACGCGCTGCAAAAGATTGTCAATGCCTTTTACGAACAGAAATGCGCCATGATTGCGGGCACTTACCAAATGACCGACTTCGACATGAACCCCATTCCCCCCGGAATCATTGACCACAGGGAATGGACTCCCGCAAACGGGCGAAACAACGCTCTCCGTATTAACGGCTTGGGTGCGCCGCGAGCCTTCTACACTCCCGTATTGCGCCAAATCAACTTCCCCGACACCAGCTACGGCGAGGACTACGCCGTCGGACTGCGCATCAGCCGCGACTATCAAATCGGGCGCATCTACGAGGTGCTTTACCTCTGCCGCCGTTGGGAAGATAACTCCGATGCCGCGCCGGACACGGAAAAAGCCAACCGCTTCGACACCTGCAAAGACCGGATACGGACGTGGGAGCTTCAAGCCCGCATAAAGAAAGCAAAAGGATGAATGAAAAAGGACAAATCAGTTCGGCACAGGCACGC
>LBCX01000024.1 GCA_001657575.1 Bacteroidales bacterium Barb4 | reverse complement strand
CGCTACATGTGGGGCTGAAATATTCCGTCCCTTTGGGACTTCCACGCTGCATTATGAGCTTTGAAGATGAAATTGTGCCGCAGTTGAGCAATCCCGACAGCCAAAGGGATGCTTTCACGCGGATTGTCGATGAGTACGGAGAGCAACTGTATTGGCAAATTCGGAAGATGGTATTGAACCATGACGATGCCAACGATTTGTTGCAGAACACCTTCATCAAGGCATGGCTGAACATTGACTATTTCAGGGGGGAAGCCAAGCTGTCCACATGGCTGTACAAGATTGCCATCAACGAATGTATCACCTTCCTCAACAAGCAACGGGCGATAAACAACGTCTCAATAGACGATGCGGACACCTTCCTGCTGGAACGCCTGAAAGGGGATGAATACTTCGACGGCGATGCAGCACAGCTGAAATTGCAGGAAGCCGTCCTTCTCCTGCCCGAAAAGCAACGCCTTGTATTCAATATGAAATACTTTGACGAGATGAAATACGAGGAAATGTCGGAAATCATCGGAACCTCCGTTGGTGCCTTGAAAGCCTCCTATCATCATGCCGTCAAGAAAGTCGAAGCGTTTTTAACCAAAGACTGTTAAACCTTTTACCTGCGGCTTTGTCAAAAGACCTAAAATTACGCCTTATGGAAAAGAGCACGGATAAACTCCCCTTCACCGTTCCCGAAGGATACATGGAAAGCCTCACGTCCCGCATCATGGACAGCCTCCCCGAAAAGCCCCGCCAAACAGAAACGCCCGTCAGACCGATAGACCGCATACGTCCGTGGCTCTATCTGGCAGCAGTATTTACCGGACTGTTGCTTTTCTTCCGTGTCATCGCCGATATGACGGGAACAGACAATGCCCCCTCCCCGACCGATTCCTTGCTCGTCAGCCTCCCCGAGGCGCAGGATATCGCTTTGTATGAAGACGCATACAGCGAAGAAGAAGAGTATTTGGACTATCTGGAGACGGAGTATGCGACCTATATTTTGACAGAAGAATGGCAGTTCCCCGAATAACTGATAATCACACTTGTATGAATAAGATAATAGTTATTGCACTCGCCGCATTTTTAGGGCTGTCCGCTTTGGATGCTCGCGCACAACAGCCGGACGGTCGGAACGACAAAAGGCACAGGCACTTTGACAAAGAGTTGTTTGAAACGAAGATAAACGCTTTCATCACCGCAGAGCTGGGACTTACCCCCGAAGAAGCGGCGAAGTTCATCCCCTTGTGCAACGAATTTCGGCAGAAAGTGTTTGAGGCAGGGCGCAACTGCCGCCGGCTTTCCAGAGAGGTGCAGAAAAAGAAAAGCCCTGCGGAAAGCGATTGCCTGAAATCCATTGATGAATGTCTGGAAGCGGGTATTCGGGAAGCGGAATTGACGAAAGAATACTATGAACAATTTAAGAAAGTGCTTCCGCCGGAAAAACTGTGTAAATATCGGGATGCCGAACACAAGTTTGCCCACATCTTCATGGAGGATACGGCTACTCCCAGAAATTAAAGAAGTGATGCACCGGTCCGTTCCCTTTCCCTATCTCATATTCGGAGCCGGCGGCTATGGCTTGGGTGATGTAGGCTTTTGCCCTTTTCACAGCCTCGTCAAGCGTATGCCCGTGTGCCAGTCCGGCGGCTACGGCGGAAGAAAGGGTACAGCCCGTGCCGTGCGTGTTTCGGGTGTGAATCTTCGGGGAAGGGAGCAGAAGGGTTTCGTCCGTTTCGGCGTTGTAGAACACATCCGTCAGGTCTTCCTCATCCAAATGACCGGCTTTCAGCAGTACGGACACTTTCCGTCCGAAGGATAATTCCCTTGCAACGGCAACGAGTTCGCTCGAACAAGTGATAGTCCTGCCCGACAGTATTTCAGCTTCGGGAATGTTCGGCGTTATAATGCGGGCAAAAGGGATCAGCTCGTTCCTCAATGTTTCCACAGCTTCTTTTTGCAACAAGGTATCGCCCGACGTTGCCGTCATGACGGGGTCTAATACGATATTGCGGGTCGCACGGCAGGCGGAAAGCGTGTCTTTCACCGCCCGTATCAACTCGGAAGAGTGAAGCATCCCTATTTTCACGGCATCTGCGCCGATGTCGTCAAGCACGGATTTGATTTGTCCCGCCACGAACGAAGCCGGAACGGGGAATACACCCGTAACGCCCACCGTGTTTTCATCCACCACCGCTGTTATCGCCGTCGTCCCAAAGCATCCGCAAGCCGAAAAGGTTTTCAAATCCGCCTGTATCCCTGCGCCTCCGCTCGGGTCGCTGCCGGCAATGGATAATACCCGTTTGTAATGTTTCATAAACAGATTGTGTCTTGTGCTTCTCCTCCGCTATTCCTCCAAATACTTCTCTTCTGCAATCTTCCGCTCAAGCAGCCCGCTCTCTTTCCCCATCTCCTTGGCACGTTTCCATTGCTCCAGAGCCTTTGCCGGGTCGCCGTTCATGTAGAGGATGTCGCCGTAGTGGTCAATCAGTTCGGGGCTGTTGGTGGTATCCTTTTCCAATGCCTTTTCGATGTACATGCCGGCTAATTTATAGTCGCCCTGCACGAAGAATATCCAAGCGTAAGTGTCGAGATAGGTGGCATTGTCCGGTTCCACCTTGACGGTGCGGGCACTCATGCGCTCCGCCTTTTTCAGCTCCTTCTTGTCGAGGGAAAGGAAGTAGCTGTAATTGTTCAGTACCATGATGTTGTTGTCGTTATACTGCAAGGCTTCCTCGTATGCCTCGTATGCTTTGTCCGGCTGGTGGAGGGATTGGTGGAGGATGTCGCCGATTTGTCCGTAGAAGTCCGATTTCAGCGGGCGGTTATCGTCCGGAATGACGGTGATACCTTTATAATAGGTATCCAATGCTTCCTGATATTTCTCCTGCCGGTAACAGGCAATGCCCAGATAGTAATAGTATTCCGGGACATCGGGAAAGAGTTCCATGCAGGCGGTACAGAGACGGACAAGTTCCTCCGTATCGTTCGTTTTGAGGGCAATGCTGAGCAACTGCTGCCAGGCGGAAGGATTGTCCGGTTCCATTTCGGTAACCAGACGGAACTGAAACTTCGCCTCTTCCATATTTTCCTGCATCATGAGCAGACTGCCGTACATCAGTTTCAACTCCGTATCTTCCGGATGCTGTTCCAGCAAAGCGGTGAAAAGAGCGTTGGCAGTCTCCGTTTCCTGCTTGGACTGTTGCAGGCGGACGATGTAACGGGAAAGGATACCCACCTTTGTTTCCACGTCCAAGTCCTTGTTTGCCAAAGCCTCCTTGATTTGCAGCTCCGCCGAGTCCTTGTCGCCCTTTGCCTCGTAGTAATTCGACAGAGAAACGAAATAATACGGATTGGACGGGTCGATAACGTGCGCCTGCGTGTAACATTCGTAAGCCTTCTCCGTCTCCTTGTTTTCCAGATGAAGGTCGCCGAGCAGCAAGCGGTAACGTGCTTCCGCAGGATATTTGGCGGCGAGCTTCTCTATTTCCTGAAAAGCATTTCCCCGGTCTTCCGCTTGCAGATACAGCTTGTATTTTTGCAGGGAAAGAGCCTCGTTCATGCCTGCCGCCGATTCCAACGCATTGTACGCCTCTATGGCTTTCGCAAATTCTCCCTGCTCAACAAGGGATTCCGCCAGATAATAGTTCAACTCCGTCTTGGCAGGATAATCCCTGACCAAGCGTTCGTATTCCTCCGCCGCATCGGCAAACAAACCCAGCGAGCGATTGACGGAAGCCAGCATCATGCGATAGGTAAAATTGTCCGAACTGTTCGCCACGGCACGCTTCAACAGCTCCGTCACCTTGTCGGGCTTATTCAGCTGCATGTAAAAGAGCGACAGCTCATAGAGAGCCGCCGCCGATGTCGAGTCAATGCTCAGGCAATGTGTGAACGCCTCCAAAGCGGCATCGTATTTGCCGGCAGCCTTCAAGTTCAATCCTTCGTAGAAGAAATAATCAGACTTGCGCTGTTTTCTCGCCTTGTCATTTGCCTGTAAAGGAAAAACTCCCGCGCAGAGAAGCAGCGGGAGAAGAATGCAGATAAGCCGTTTATTCATTATGTATCTTGTTGTCTGTCCTTACTCCCTGCCCGTATGCCCAAACCCTCCGGCTCCCCGCTCCGTATCGTCCAGCGCGTCCGCCGGCTGCCATTCTCCGCGACTGTGCGCTGCAATGACCATCTGACAGATGCGCTCGCCGTCGTTCACGGTAAACGGTTCGGAGGAAAGATTGACAAGGATTACCCCGATTTCGCCGCGATAATCCGCATCAATGGTGCCGGGCGTATTGAGCAGGGTGATGCCGTGTTTCAACGCCAGCCCGCTGCGGGGTCGCATCTGCGCTTCATACCCTTCGGGCAGGGAAATAAACAGCCCCGTAGGAATTAGTTTACGTTCCAAAGGCTTCAAAACAACCGGCGACGGCAGGAAAGCGCGAATGTCCATGCCCGCCGACAGCGGAGTAGCATAGGCGGGCAGCGGGTGGGGCGATTTATTTACAATCTTTATTTCCATCAATGCAAAGAGATAGTGTTAAAGCCGCAAAAGTAAAGAAAAACAGCAAAGAAGCAACCCGACAGGCAGAGCAAATGCGGGGCTAAAGGTAATAGGCTTCGGTGAGCGCACGGTATTCGGCTGTGAGCCGGTGATGCTGCTCTTCGAGAACAAGCGTATCCGTTTGGCAGGCAGGGCAGGCTGCCGGCGACAGTTCGACAAGCAGCCGCTTCGCTTTCCCGCCGGCAAGAGGGATGACGGTCGTTTGGCGGATGATATGCAGTTGATATGTATCGGTTGCCTGTGCCAATGCAGCTTCTTGGTCTGCGGGGAGAATCAAGGCAATACGCCCCGTGCCCGACAGCAGGGCTTTGGCATCGCGTATCAATTCCGACAGGGGAAGGCTGTCGTTATGACGGGCGAGGCTTCGTTTCTGCTCCGGCGATTTCAGGGAACGGGCGAAGTAGGGAGGGTTGGATACAATCAGGTCATACGAGCCTGCCGCTACCTGCCGGCTGTAGGCTTTCAGTGCGGAATGGTGCACTTTGACGGCGGCGGCAAAGGGGGAAGCGGCGATGTTCTCGCGGGCTTGCAGGCAGGCATCGCCGTCAATGTCGATGGCATCTATATCTATGCGGGCGGAGGCAGACGTGCGCTGTGCCAGCATCAGGGCTATCAGACCTGTGCCCGTGCCGATATCCAAGAGTGCGGCGCATCCCTGCACATTTACCCATGCACCCAGCAGGACGCCGTCTGTGCCTACCTTCATGGCGCATTTGTCGTGCCATACGGTGAATTGTTTGAAGCGGAAATACGGATTTGGCATAGCTCTTTCTGATAATCTGCAATTATACCGCCTTTTGCCTGTTTTTTTAGGTAATTATATATCAGCTTACAGTATTTCGGGACGTGGGAAGCCCTTTGTTGTTTTTGAGAACCCTAACAGGGTTTGAAACCCTGTTAGGGTTACCGTTTCTCATGTTTAATCTCCTAAGAGCTTAGGAGATTCTCCTAAGCCTCCAGGAGAATCTCCTAAACGTTTAGGAGAATCTCCCAAGCTCTTAGGAGATTCTCCTAATCCCTTAGGAGATTAAGAACGGTCAAAAGGCACCTCTCCGACCCCCCTGTCCTTACCTCCAAACACCCCTTTTAAGAGCCTAAACGCTTGGGAGATTCTCCTAAGCTCTTAGGAGATTCTCCTGGGTGCTTGGGAGAATCTCCTAAGCGTTTAGGAGATTCTCCTAAGAGCTTAGGAGATTCAGACGGGCACTTCGCCGCTTCTCCTGATGCCTTCGCCTCTTATCCTGACGGCTTCGCCTCTCATCCTGATGGCTTCGCCTCTTATCCTGACGGCAACGTATTTTATCCTGACGGCAGGGTTACGGAAAGGGCGACACGGGGGAGTCCTGCAAGGACGCCCGATTTCAGCCCCACATGGAGCGCAGCGGAATGTGGGGTTACAAGGGCGATACCGTTAGGGGAGTTCTGAAAGAACGCCCGATTTCAGCCCCACATGGAGCGCAGCGGAATGTGGGGTCAGCGGAATGTGCGCCCCAATGAAATCCTGAAAGGATGATACAAATACAAATCATATTTACAATACAACCTGTAACAATATATATTTATCATTCTTTCAGAACTCCCCTGTCGGCATCGTTCTTATAACCCCACATTCCGCTGACCCCACATTCCGCATTCGCTCCATGTGGGGCTGAAATCGGGCGTCCTTGCAGGACGCCACTGGGTCGCCCATTCCGTAAATCCCACATTCCGCTGCGCTGCATGTGGGGCTGAAATCTCTTGCCCCTTCGGGGCATCTGCATAACTTTTCCAACTGTAAAGACTGACTAAGCATCTCGTCAAAGAGACTAAGCCTTACTTCTCTTCAGACAAGCCCTTCGTTACAGGCGAGGAGGCTTTCGTCGGCGAAACTTGATGTTGCGTCAAAGAAGAGGGGACACCCGTTGTTTCTCCTCAACGTCCCAGCATCTCTCTGCGATAAAATATATAAAAAGACACCATGCAGGCACGGGGGATGCGGAGTCTATTGAAAAAGTTATACATTTGGCGGCTTTAATCAATATGTTACGCAAATCCGATATTCTATTATATGGACACCAAAAAGAAGTTGCCGCCAAAGACAGAGCAGGAGAGGGAAATGTTGTTGTTTGAAATGGACAACGTGGTTATGCCTGTCATCATGGGGTGCGACGAAGATGATGATTTTTCACAAGGGACTGACAAGCTGGGCGATGAGATTCCGTTGCTTTTGCTGCGGGACATGAGCGCGTTTCCGGGTGTTGCCGTGCCCGTGACTGTGGGGCGTTCCAAATCGCTGCGCCTCGTAAAGAGTGCCGCCCGCAAGAAGCAGATGATAGGCGTGATCCGTCAGCGATCGGCGGATACGGAAGAGCCGGACTTGGAGGATTTGTACCCTGTCGGCGTTGTCGCCAATATTGTGCGGGTTTTTGAAATGCCGGACGGTCATACGACGGTGATTCTGCAAGGCAGGAAGCGGTTTCAGCTGGAGGAAGTGGTCAGTCAGGAGCCTTTTTACACCGGAAGGATTACCCTGCTGGACGATGTCATGCCGGAGAACAAGGATGCCGAGTTTCAGGCGTTAATCTCTACCATCAAGGAGATGACCCTTCGTATGCTGGGACTGTTCGACCCCCCGCGCGAACTGTTGCAGTCCATCCAAAACAATCAGAACCATGCCTATATACTAAGTTTCGCCTGCTGTTACCTTTCCATCCGGACAGAGGAAAAGCAGGAACTGCTGAAAATTAGCAACCTGTACGACCGCGCCTACCGCCTGCTTTTCATCCTCAACCGCGAATACCAGCTGATAGAGCTGAAAGCCTCCATTCAGCGGAAAACCAGCCACGACCTCGACCAGCAGCAGCGCGAATATTTCCTTCAACAGCAAATCCGAACCATACAGGAAGAGCTGGGTCACACGCCCGGCGGCATGGAGTTGCGTGCCCTCCGCAAGCGGGCTGCCAAGAAGTCATGGCCGCCGTCCGTTGCCGCCATCTTCGACAAGGAATTGAAAAAGCTGGAAATCCTGCATATACAGTCCCCCGACTATTCCACGCAGGTGCAATACGTGCAGACCATCATCGACCTGCCGTGGAACGAATATACCAAAGACAACTTCAACCTTGCTCACGCCCAAAAGGTGTTAGACCATGACCACTACGGCTTGGAAAAGGTCAAGGAACGCATCATTGAGCATCTGGCGGTGTTGAAACTGAAAGGCGACATGAAATCTCCCATCATTTGCCTCTATGGCCCTCCGGGAGTCGGTAAAACCTCGTTGGGGAAATCCATTGCCAAGGCATTGAAACGCAAATATGCGCGTGTTTCCCTGGGCGGCTTGCATGACGAGGCGGAGATACGCGGGCATCGGCGCACCTATATCGGTGCCATGTGCGGACGGATTTTGCAAAGCCTCTTGAAAGCAGGCACTTCCAACCCCGTGTTTGTATTGGATGAAATAGACAAGGTGGCGCATGATTTCAGGGGAGACCCCTCGTCTGCCCTGCTGGAAGTGCTTGACCCGGAACAGAACAATACGTTTCACGACAACTATCTCGACATTGACTACGACCTGAGCAAAGCCATGTTCATCGCCACTGCCAACAACCTGAATACCATCTCCCAGCCCCTGCTTGACCGCATGGAACTGATAGAAGTCAGCGGCTACATCGTGGAAGAGAAGATAGAGATTGCCGCCCGCCACCTTATCCCCAAGCAGATGGAAGCGCACGGCATATCGAAGAAGGCTGTCAAATTCCCCAAAAGCACCCTGCAACTCATCATTGACTCCTACACGCGCGAAAGCGGTGTCCGTGAATTGGAAAAGAAGATAGCCAAAGTACTGCGCAAAGTGGCGCGTAAGATAGCTTCCGAAGAGGAAGCCCCCGCCCTAATCCGCCCCGAAGACTTGCATGAATATCTCGGCGCACCGGAATACGCCCGCGACAAATATCAGGGCAACACCTACGCCGGCGTAGTCACCGGACTGGCATGGACAGCCGTAGGCGGTGAAATCCTCTACGTGGAATCCAGCCTGAGTCGGGGCAAAGGCTCCAAACTGACACTGACCGGCAACTTGGGCGACGTAATGAAAGAATCCGCCATGCTGGCACTTGAATACATCCACGCCCATGCCACACTGTACGACATTCCCGAAGAGCTGTTTGAGAAGTGGAACTTCCATGTCCATGTTCCCGAAGGAGCCATACCCAAAGACGGGCCCAGTGCCGGCGTCACGATGGCAACCTCCCTCGTGTCAGCCTTCACGCAACGCAAGGTGAAAGCCAACCTTGCCATGACGGGCGAGATAACCCTTCGCGGCAAAGTGCTGCCCGTCGGCGGCATCAAAGAGAAGATATTAGCCGCCAAACGCGCCGGCATCAAAGAGCTAATCCTGTGCGCCGCAAACAGGAAGGACATTGATGAAATCAATCCCGAATACCTGCAAGGCTTAGCCTTTCACTATGTGGAAGATATTCGCGAGGTGATAGACTTGGCATTGCTGAACGAGAAAGTGAGCAATCCGATCTTTTGAACCGCCCACTCTACAGTTTGAAAGTTAAGACCCTGTCCAATTTCTCAAACAGCAGCACCCCCCAACGATTGGAAACGCCATACAGCCAGAGCAGCGGAATGAAGCAGAACAGGAAACGTTTCGCCGAATAAGCCAGCACGTTCTGAATGGTATCCCATTTATAATCTATCTGATACAGTAAAATCATATAGAACAACATAGCCAAAACCGTAATCCCAAGCAGATGAACCATATCCTTTTTCCGGATAATAGAAAGCAGATTTGCCGCCACCGCAATCAGGAAGAAGATAAAGCTCAAACCGTAATACTGCCGATTGCTGAAATGGGATTTGAAATAGTCCCAAATAACCGTTAGTTTCTCTGCGTCCCAAAAAGGTTTGGTGATAATGATACTGTCGGCGTATATGTTGTTTAGCTTCATGAATACAGTCCATAGCACAATGGGGGACAGAGATACACAGGCGTAGATTGCCACTTCCTTAAAGTCCCTGCCTTTCAGTTTATAGACCAGAATCATCAAGATGGAAGCTCCGACAAACACAATTCCCTCATTCCTTACCCACAGGTTGCAAGCCGTCAACACGGCTGCCAATATGAAAAAAGCCCTGTCGCCATTCTTCAACCATAGAACGGTATAAATCACACCCAGCGAGGCAAATGACGCATGGATGACATTCGTAGCCGAGAGCGATGAAAACGCTACCATCTCAGGAGTGACAAGTGTGAAAAAGGTAGCCGCAGCCGCTCCCGTATGTCCTGTAAAACGACACACAGCCGCATAAAAAGAGACAAGGAAACTCAGATAGACAAGAGCCGGTATTAGTTTGGACGTTTCCGCCCCCAAGCCATATACATACGCATAGCTAAGTTGAATCATCGGCATATAAGTAATATAACTTCCGGCACCGTGAACTCCCTGCATATAATCTTCCCTGAAAATAGTCAGCCCTTTCAACGTATGTTCTTGTGAAATAATCCAGCCTATCGTATCAAAACCCGCCAGACTGTCCCTGTCAAACGTAGGGATGACTATACATTTCGCCCAATTCATATATTCAAGGTAAGCAATCAGGACGATAAAGACCAGCCAGACAAAGTTCAAGTCGGGCATGGCAAAATGTTGTCCCTTCAATCCGCCAATAACATCTTTCCGGTGCAGGAACGTTTTAACATTCAGCAAAAGAATGGCAACGGCACTTGCCGCAAGGATATTTGCCGTTGTCAGCTCTAAGCCTACAGCATCCAAGAGCAGCATCAACAACGTCTGAAAAGCTATACCGAGCAGGAAGGACAACCCGACCTTCTCCAACAATGAAAACCTGTATGAAATAACATTCAATACAGAAAATCCCAACAACCAACTGATTATAATTCCAAATACCAACATCTTACATTATTTATTTACAGATAATACGGCATATTGAACTCTATCCCTTACCTCATAGTTTAACTTATCATATCCCCAACCATTCACAATGGCTACATAGGTAATCTCTGTTGCATACTTATTCTCCGTCTCGCTTGCATCAACGATTTTTCGCGGATACAAAACACGCAACCGCCACATTTTATTACCCATGTCGCCTTCAAAATCCCCTTTCCCCTCCTTCGGGAAATAGATGTCGCGTTCAGGCATCAGTATAACTGCGGTATCAGGCGTATTGTCCCGGATATGCTTCAAATACTTGTACGAAAAGCCCATCTTCGCCTCTCTCCATTCATCGGCAGACAAATGCTTATTGTCAGTTATATACTTATAATTACCTTTTAACAGGGAATCATACACCCACGTATAGCCGTCCACATTCTTGTAGCAAGTCCAGACAAGGATAAATGCCATTGCTCCCCCGATTATATTACGGAATACTTTCATGCCGATACCCACCGACTTCTCTGCCTTGTTCTTGTTTTTTCTATTTCTTCCCATAACTGATATTACATAAGTTCTCTCAGAACTACGTCCCTGATTATTTCTCTTCTTTTCTAAATCAACCGATTACCATTAGAAGCCTTTTCAAACGGTCATTCCACATGATGTGGTACGACCGTTGCACATCGTGTGGAACGAGGCTTCCACCTCATGCGGAACGACCGTTCCCTGTTTTCTCCCCCATAACACTTTCGTATTTGCTCTTTCCTTTGACATAGTTCTAAGGGAACTACGTCATTTTTCAAGAAAGGAAAAGAGAGGAAATACTTTTATTAAAGCGCAAAACTCCATAAAAAAACAAATAGAGCAAACAAATCAAAACTTACTTGGAACTGTAAGCACATATATGCCGGCATCCTCAAATCACCCCGCTCTCTACCATTACAACCACCCGCTCAGTCATTGCATCCTTCCCCTTGGGGTCGTACTCGCTTTTGAGTCCCGCCCCGAACATATTGGCAAACAGGTTCCAGAAAGTGGCGCGGAAACTTCCCAGATACGCCTTCAGCAGGTTGTAGCTTGACTGGTTGCACTCGCGGTTGATCAGCTTGATAAGCAGTTTGCCCTGCGTGAGGGTAAGCCGTTTCAGTTCAGGCATGTATTGGCTGTACAGTTCCTTCTCCATGCGCTTCAGGTGCACCTGCCTTGCTTTCTCGTTGGGAAGCGTTTCCATGTATTCGTAAGTTTCGATCAGTACGCTATACACCATTTTGGCGTAAGGGAGGGTGCGCTTCACGTCCCGCACCAGCTTGTCATATTTCTGCCGCTCCCGTTTGTTCTTGAACTTGTACTCCGGATACACGACTATCTCCCGAAGCCTGACAACGATCATCGTGTCTTTCCCGTCCACCACCGCCCGCTGATAGCCTTCGGGCAGTGTATTTGCTTTAATTCCCTGCGTTTTAATTCCCTGTGCCTTTCCCTGAAAACCGCAAAGAATCATACACAGAATCAACAGACTGCACCCTTTTTTCATGCCGCGAAAATAGTGCATTTCCTTCTTTCTTTACCCTCTCGCATTCGGGCAAACGCTCTTCGATTGTCTTTTCAAGTCCGACTTAAATCTTTTCTGCTTACTCAAAAATCCTTTTCCCACTCTGAAAAAGGTTTTCTTTACTCTAAAGAAAAGTTTCTTTATTGCATTTCCCCGCCAAAAAACAGATGAGATACAATGCTTTACGTCTTTTCCGCACTGATATGTATTCTTTTATTTGTAACTGATGCTACGCAGAAGTCCCGAAGGGACGGAGGATTTCAGCCTCACATGCAGCGAAGCGGAATGTGGGGGAATATGAGGTTTAGAAATGGGTTTTTAGCATGTAGAGACACAAGATTTTGTGTCTTTACGTAGAAAGAACAACAAATACAAACAATGATTCATAACGCAATATATATTCGGTCGTTCCTTCGGTCGCCCTTTCCCTAAACCCCACATCCCACTCTGCTCCATGTGGGACTGAAATCCGGTATCCTTTCAGGATACCTCTGATCTGTCTTTTACAGGTAGCCGCTATCTTTTACAAGCATAGACTATCTGTAAAATACAGGTTGCACCTATTTTCTCGCCAACCGTATTCTCTTTATTCTTAATGCTTGATTAAATCCAATTCCTTCAACTGCTCAATGTCAATGGCGGCAGGTGCATCAATCATCACGTCCCGTCCCGAATTGTTTTTGGGGAAAGCGATACAGTCGCGGATAGAGTCCAAGCCGGCGAAGAGGGATACCCAACGGTCTAAACCGTAAGCGATACCACCGTGGGGGGGTGCACCGTATTTGAAGGCATTCATCAGGAAGCCGAACTGCTCCTGCGCCTTCTCTTCGGTGAAACCCAAGAGGCGGAACATTTTGTTTTGCAATTCGCTGTCGTGGATGCGGATGGAGCCGCCGCCCACTTCCACGCCGTTAATAACCATATCGTAGGCATTGGCGCGGACGGCTTTCGGGTCGGTATCCAGCAGGTGTATGTCTTCCGGCTTGGGCGCGGTGAAAGGGTGGTGCATGGCGTAAAAGCGTTGGTCTTCTTCGCTCCATTCAAAGAGAGGGAAGTCGGTGACCCAGAGGCAGGCGAATTTGTTCTTGTCGCGCAAACCCAGCTGACCGGCTGTTTCCAGACGGAGTTCGGACAGCTGCTTGCGCGTCTTGGCGGCATCATCGCCGGAGAGGATGAGGATAAGGTCGCCCGGCTTGGCGGCAAAGGCTTCCTTCATCTGTTGCAGGGTTTCCTGCGCGAAGAATTTATCGACACTTGATTTGACGCTGCCATCGGCTTCCACACGGGCATAAACCAATCCGGCGGCACCTATCTGTGGACGTTTGACGAAGTCGGTCAGCGCGTCCAACTGTTTACGGGTATAGACGGCAGCACCTTCGGCGCAGATACCGCCGATGTATGCGGCGTTGTCAAACACGGGGAAACCGTGCCCTTTCAGCAGGTCGTGCAGCTCGACGAATTTCATGCCGAAGCGCACATCGGGCTTGTCGCTTCCGTAGAGGCGCATGGCATCTTGCCAAGTCATGCGGGGAAAAGATTCGGTCAGCTCCACGCCGCGAATGGCTTTGAAAAGGTGCTTGGAGAGACCCTCAAATACGTTCAATATGTCTTCCTGCTCCACGAAGCTCATTTCGCAGTCTATCTGTGTAAACTCCGGCTGACGGTCGGCGCGTAAATCTTCATCGCGGAAGCATTTGACAATCTGAAAATAACGGTCGAAGCCCGAAACCATCAGCAACTGCTTGAACGTCTGGGGAGATTGCGGCAGGGCGTAGAACTGTCCCGGATTCATGCGGGAGGGAACGACAAAGTCCCGTGCCCCTTCCGGCGTGGATTTGATAAGCACAGGCGTTTCCACTTCCAGAAATCCCTGCTCGTCCAGATAGCGGCGCACTTCAAACGCCATCCGGTGGCGAAGTTCGAGGTTCGCCCGCACGGCGTTGCGCCGCAGGTCGAGGTAGCGATATTTCATGCGCAGGTCGTCGCCCCCGTCCGTCTCGTCCTCAATGGTGAAAGGGGGAGTGGCGGCAGCGTTCAATACGGTCAGTTCCGAGACAATCAATTCAATATCACCTGTCGGGAGATGAGGATTCTTGGCGGAACGTTCCCTGACTGTCCCCGTCACCTGAATCACAAACTCGCGCCCCAGCCTGTTCGCCTGTTCGCAAAGAGGTGCATCCGTTTCCTGATTAAACACCAGCTGGGTCATACCATAACGGTCGCGAATATCCGCGAAAGTCATCCCGCCCATTTTGCGGGTGCGCTGCACCCATCCCGATAGCGTAACCACCGAACCTTCGTCCACAAGACGCAACTCGCCGCATGTTTTTGTTCTATACATTATATTATAGTTTATCATTGATGTTATCATTATACTCTGATTCCTTGCCTGCTGAGTCATGAGCTTCCATTAATTTCCTGTATGAGTAGCATTGCATCATGCAAACCAAAGGTATAGCCGCAAATAAACCGACCAACAGCAGGAGAGTCCCTAAGATCAAAATGCCAAACATTGCCAACCACAGCACGAACAAGTTCATTGTATGCCCCTTTGTGAGATTCCAACTGCGTTTCAACGACTCAACAATACCGGCATCCTCTTCTACAATGAAAGCGATATAGAATTGAAGACGAAGCCCCATATATACCCCTGGCACAATGAAGAGCGTAAGACCGACAATCAGGATTACCCCTGAAATAATAGTAACTACAATGTATGTAAACACTTTCTTTGCCTGCTTCCCGTAAGCAGAGAATTGCGGCTCTGTTTCATCTAATGCTTGAAAAATGTTTTTATAATAACCCAATGCAAGCAGCATATGGAGGAATACAGTAACAAGTGCTACAATGATTGTGCTGACCACATTGGATATCAACGGTTCCAACAGAATAGACAATGAAAAAGAAAGGGTAACAAAGCCGATAAACAGACCGGCTAATATCCATATCTGCTCTTTTGTACGTATCCATGACGTACTAAATACTTCGGGAATGGCAAATGCAGGTTTCATAATTGTGTATTTAATGTTTTGCGCGGCAAATGTAATTATAAAAAAACAGACAATTTATTCCTTGTTGTAAGCCTCCCCACGACTTACAAGATATTCAAAGAATACTGTTCTGTTTGCCGTCACGGAAATAAATAAAATCCTGCTTTTCATTTCCAAACTCATGTTACGCAAATTCCAGAAATAGTTGCCGGCGGAGTCTCTAAAACCATCGTTTTAGAGACTAAAACGAACGATTTAGATTCTAAAACAACAAGCTGAAGCTCCAAACCACCGTTTTAGGTTCTAAAACCACCGATTTAGACACTAAAACGAGCGATTCAAGCTCTAAATCCAGCTGCTAAAACATTAAAAACAAACGTTATAGACTAAAAACAAACGGCAGAAACCTTCCAATTCGGACGCTTTTTTATTTCTTGATAAGAGAAAAGACCTGATGGGCAATAACTCCACAACTTTTGCCGTCAATCACATACCCGATCTTTACAGCAAAAAAATTGTTGTGGTTTCCTTGATAACGGTATTCACCCGTAAGTCTGACTTTATTGAAAAACTCAACTCCTATGCGGGGAGAGGCTATTAAATGTGATGCCGTGTGATTTTGTCTTACAAATCCGGACTCTTTGTATTCAATGACAGATAGCCCTACGCCCGCACCTGCGAACGGCACTACTTTAGGATGAATTTCTGTAAAGTTATAATCGGTAACAAGCATAAGCATTACAGCCTGTTGGTGAAGATTATACGCATATCCTGCGTATGGATGTCTGTTTATTCTGTTCCAGTCGCTAAGATTAAACTGAATACCCGTAGATACTTTTCCTTCACTTAAATTGGTACGGAATTCAGTGCCGAACATCATGACGGGTTCATCCTGTACTTTGCCTGCTTTCTCCGAGATCCCAAATACAAACCCCGCATTCACTATTTCCCATTCAACATTTTGGGCTTTAATATCACTGAGAATAAATGTAATTAAAGCTAATAAGACAAGACCTTTCTTTTTCATATCACAGCCCCTTATTTCATAAACAGTTCAATGTAAATGCAGGCAGCGGGGGAAGCCAGCAGGATGCTGTCGAAACGGTCTAACAATCCGCCGTGTCCGGGCAGTACACTGCCGGAATCCTTCCGTTCCAGTGTCCGTTTCAGCAGCGACTCTGTCAAATCGCCCCATGTGGCGAAGATTACGATGACAACCGATAATCCCAGCCAATGGAAGCGGCTTATTTCGGGATTGCAGAAAGCAAACACCTGCGAAGCAAGCACCGCCATCGCAAATCCTCCCCAAAATCCTTCCCATGATTTCTTGGGGGAGATACGCTCAAACAGCCGGTGTCTGCCGAAGCGCGAACCGACCAGATAGGCACCCGTGTCGTTCAGCCATACGATAACGAAAAGAGCCAGTACGAAAGGAGTGGCTTCGCTGAAATTCAGCAGTGACATCGTTCCGGCGCAATAGAGCTGTCCGAAGAAAGCGACCGACCAGTTCTTGACAGGATCGGCTTCTTTTGCATATAATTCAATGACAAGTACGGACATCAGGAAGAGGATGTACGGCAGGAAGACTGTCGCACCGCACCAGTGATGCGCATAGGCAAAGGAAGCGGCAAAAAGGTATCCCCCTCCGAGCGGGTAGAGTATCCTTTTCAACGGCGCAACCTTGCCTCGTCCCGTCAGCTCGTGAAACTCCCGCAGCAGGGCTGCCGTGATAAAGGCAAACACGATGAGAAAAGGGACGGGGTGCAGGCATACGGCGGCGAGTATGACAGCGATATAGACGCTTCCGGTCAATGCCCGTACAATCAGGTTGTTCATGGCAGGTTCAGGCGATGTATGTTTCCATAAACTTCGCTTTCGGCGAGGGAGTTATAACGATCGACTTGGTATCTGCCGGAATCAAAACGGTCTGTCCCTGTCTGACGGTCAGTTCATTGCCCTTGTTGTCCCGCAGAGAGGCACTGCCTGCCATGCAGATATAGATGACAAAGGTGTCCGACAGGCTGAAATCGCGTGTCAGAGCGATATCCAAGTCAAGCAGGTTGGTGGTGAAATAGTTACATTCGGCTAAGGGGACGACGGCATTGGTGCGTGCC
Source organism: Bacteroidales bacterium Barb4 (assembly GCA_001657575.1). GTDB lineage: Bacteria > Bacteroidota > Bacteroidia > Bacteroidales > Tannerellaceae > Barb7. The sequence continues at coordinate 1,335 of LBCX01000024.1, read as the reverse complement.
GTATATCGGGTGCGGTAATCGGGCAGGAGGGTATAGTCGATGGCATCTTTGGCTTGCGCAGTATGCAGTTCCCGTCCGTTGCCGGCGGCATCTTTACGGTTGTAGTCGTATATGCGATAGGTGATGTTGCTTGTCTGCTGTATTTCGGCAATAAAGCAACCGGCACCGATGGCGTGAATACGTCCGGCGGGGAGAAAAAACACATCGCCTTCGCTCACTTCGTAGCGTTGGAGTACATCCGTAATGGTGTTTTCTTCCACACGCTTTACATATTCATCAGCATTAATCCGGCGGGAGAGACCGGAACAGAGCGTCGCCCCTTTCTCTGCCCTTATTACATACCACATCTCCGTCTTTCCAAAGGAGTTATGGCGTTCCTTAGCCAATGCGTCATCGGGATGCACCTGAATGGAAAGGTCATCACGGGCATCAATAAACTTGACAAGCAACGGGAAGGTTGTACCAAATTGCGACAGCACCTTCTCCCCGACCAGCCGGCTTCCGTATTCGCGAATCAGCTCGTCCAAGCTCCTGCCTTCATGCGCACCGTTGGCGACAACAGAGTAATCGCCCTCCACATGGGATATTTCCCAGCTTTCACCGATACCGTCCTGCACCGGCACAATGCCCTTAAACGGACAGACAGCCGACCCGCCCCAGATAATCTTTTTGAGAATTGGCTTGAAAACAAAAGGGTATAACATACTAATGATTAACAGTTAATGATTAACGGGGATTGCCGCTGCAATAAACATAAGCCTCTTCTCTGAATGCCGCTCTTTCGGGAGTGCCTTCTTTGCCGTATAAACTGTCAAGTTCTGCACTAATGCTTCTAATCTTGTTTGCTGTTTTCATAAAATCATCGTGGTAATTTCCGTATGCAATAATATCTCTTTTCATAGTGTAGATCTAATTTATTTCCTCCCTTTCCTCAGTTTTTTCGCCCACAAAAGTAGTTCTTCCCTATCATTTTCGATATGTTCCAATACATTTAACGCATAAATAAAATCAAAGCTGCCATCAGCGAGTTCATTGATATTCGTACTGACTTCGAATTGACTGCCTTTAAGCCGATTTGCCTGAAAAAGATCCGGTTCCAGACAGTGTACGTTATATCCGTTTTTCCTGATAACATCGGCAAAAAGTCCGATAGCGGCTTGCGGTTACCGATAGCTGCTTCCGATTACCGATTTCCGCTTGCGGTTACCGATTTCCTCTTCCGGTTACCGTTGGCAATTTCCGGTTACCGATGGCAGCTTCCGGTTACCGATAGCCGCTATCGGTAACCGAACATCCTTCCTGTAACCGATACCGGCTATCGGTAACCGCAAGCTG
>LBCX01000533.1 GCA_001657575.1 Bacteroidales bacterium Barb4 | reverse complement strand
AAGTGTATAAGCCCTTGTTTTTCCATTCTTTCCTTTATATGTCTTAACCTCAAAAGGCTTAAGCTCACGTTTCGCTTTAACTTGCATCGGTATTGGTGGTGCTGGTTCTGCTGCCTTTTTCGCCGCTGCTGCCGGCTATGCGCTGTTTGCCGTCGGCGGTGGCATCGCCTATTTGGGCGGTGTGACATCCCTGCTGGCAAGCAGCGTGGTCAATTCGGGCGCTTCCTTTCTCACGGGAGCGAACACGATTTCCGTCGGCTTGGTGTGCTATAGTGTTGACAGGAGAAGCTTTGATAATCCTTTCGGCAGTGTGACGCAAAGCATATTCTCCGCACTGGATATTGCGGCGGTACTATTGTCGGTAGGCGCGGCTATAGGGAAGAGCACGCGGCTGGCTGAAAACGGGATAGCGGAGACAGCGTCGGAAAATGCAGGGCAGGCGGAAATAAATGCAGGGGTGATAAAGTCGGCAGAGGCGCAAGCGGCGGCAAGGGAGGCAGCGGCGGATAGGGCAGAGGCAGCAGCGGCGGAAGCGGCGAAAAAGGCAAAAGAACCAATACCGATGCGTGTTAAAGGGAAACGTCCTCAAGCTAAAGCTGCTCCTTCTGTACCTGATGAACAACAAGGTATTAAGGTTAAATCTTATTATCATCCGGCTGAGATTGATATCACCCCTGAGGAGATAAACTATTTGCGGGAGCAGGAGTCGATGCATCGATATTATTATGAGAAGGGTCTGAGGAGTGAACCGAAACCGAAACCGAAACCACGTATACCGTCGTCACCATTAGAAGATACTCCTCCAAGGATTCTGGATATAGCGATAAGTAAGCGAGAACCATTTACTAGATTGGAGCCGCCGAATGTGACGTGGGAGTTGTCGCGGAGGTCGTCGTGGAAGTCGTCGTCGTCGTCGTCGTCGGAGGGCTTGTGAAGGAGATGCTCGTCGTCAGGTATTGTTTAACATCCTTTGAATGGCATATCCTTTGAAAGAAGCCCTAACAGGGTTTGAACCCCTGTGAGACGGAACGACCGTTCCGGGTGAGACGGAACGACCGTTCCGGGTGAG
>LBCX01000196.1 GCA_001657575.1 Bacteroidales bacterium Barb4 | reverse complement strand
GCGAGATGCTGAAAGGCGTGCTGCGCGGTCGCGAGCTGGTGCAGGGCGGTGCGCACGGCATGGTTTGGGACATGCGCTTCGGGGCGAATGAAGAGGGCGTGTCGGCGGAAGACTCTGCACGGGCGTTTACCGCCGAAAAGAATGCTCCCCATCGGATGATGCTGCTCTTCCCGACCGGAAGCATTGATCGCAACCAGCTCCTCTTTGCCGTTGCCTCCTACAACTTTGCCAACCTCATCGTCAAAGACCTTGATCTGTCCTTTGAAGAAGCCGGCACCCTCAGTATGCTGATGCTGACAGGCTTTTACCATTTCGACGAAGCCCTGCAATACTATAAAATGATATACGCCGCCGGCGGGTATGCCTCCGCGCTGAACCGCGACATCGTGGTCGTCCCCATCTCGGAAGCCAACTATGAAACCCTCATGCACGGCAAAACCTTAGACGAATACATCGCTTTCCTTGCCGAAGCCTATGGCGGGGATGCCGCCGACGTTGCCGCCCGCTGGCAGCTTGGCAAGGACAACCGCCCTTAATCATCAAACAACTTCATCTGCCCCGTAATCTTGTCAATAAGGTCGGCTTCATCTTCTTCCCGTGCAGCTTGCTTATCGGTAGTGGGAGGTGTTTCGGCGAGCGTTTCAAACAGTGAGTGAGCAGGTTTTTCGGTGTCAAGCTCCGCTTCCGCTTCTTCATCGGGAAAGCGTACCGGCTCCAGCTCATTGATGGTGGCAACCTCAAACAGGGTAATGCGCTTGCCTTTGGCATGGAAGCTCTTTACGCCGACAAATCCTTCCGCATCAATAACCAGCGGCTCGCGGAAGCTGTCGTTGCCGCCGAATACGGCTTCAATGCGGGGATAAGGCTCATCCGTCATCAGGTGCAGGCGACTCTTCGAGTTGTCGCCAAGGAAGTTTTGCTTGTGGGCGACAGCTTCCGGTTGGAAGCGTTTGATGTAGCGGTACCCTTGGTCGGCATCAAAAAGGGCAACCGTCCACACCTTGTGCAGATTGTATTTCTCAATGAAAAGGATGTTGTCCTCGTAATGATTGCTGAGGTCAATACCGGTGAGGTAGAAATCGCCGTTCCGTAATATAACAAGTATCTTGTCCTCGCCCTGAAACTCACCGAGCAAGTCGCCGCGCCCGTCGTAGTTGAGGCGCAACACATCGCGGTCGAACCATACCTCCCTGCCGCCCAGCGTAGAGCCGCCTTTCTGCTTGAGGCTTATCTTGTGGATGTCGAAGCGGGAGAGAATGTTCCCTTTGGAGTCGCGCCCTTTGATGGTCAGTTCGCCAAAGTCCTTTTCGAGTATGATGGACTTCAGGCGCGGTTTGGGCTTGAGGACAATCTTTATCGTTTCCGCTTCCCCGTTCGGATTGGCACTGAAATAGAGGATGCGCGAGTCTTTCGTGCCTTGCGTCAGGTCGTAGTCCTTGTCGCGGTTGATGCCTGCCACGAAGAAGCGTTTGTAATAGGTCGCACCGTCTTTGCCGTCGCGGTAGGCGGCGTTGTATATCGTCCGCCGGTCGTTCTTCTTGAAAATGCCCAGATGGATAATGTCTTTGCCTGCAAACATTTTGTCGCTCACCTTCACAATCTTGTAGATGCCGCTGCGGTAGAAGAGAATCACCTCGTCAATGTTCGAGCAGTTGCATACAAACTCGTCCTTTTTCAGACTCATGCCGATAAAGCCTTCTTCGCGGTTGATATACAGCTTCTCGGTGGCTTCCACTACTTTGGTGGCTTCAATGGTGTCGAAGTTGCGGATTTCCGTCCGGCGGGGATAGTCGCCGCCGTATTTCTCTTTCAGCATCATAAACCAGTCTGTGGCATACGCCGTCATATCGTCTAAATGCTTGTTTATGCGCTCAATGTCTTTGAGGATACGCGCAATCAGCTCCTCATTTTTCTTGGCGTTGAAGCGGAGGATGCGCCCCATCTTTATCTCCATCAGGAGGAGAATGTCATCATGCGTCACCTTTCGGATAAGCTGCGCCTTGAAGGGTTCCAGCCGCTGGTCGGTATGCGCCACGGCGGCAGTCATGTTCTTGGCGTTCTCAAAGGCTTCATCTTTGTAAATGCGCTCTTCGATGAAGATTTGTTCGAGAGAGGCGAAAAACAAAGCCTCCTGCTGTTCGCCTTTCTCGATTTGCAATTCGGTGCGCAACAGTTCGAGTGTCAGGCTGGCAGAGTTGCGGAGAATGTCGCTGATAGCGAGGAAGTGCGGCTTGTCGTCCTTGATAACGCAACAGTTGGGCGACACGCTGATTTCGCAATCCGTAAAGGCGTAGAGCGCATCAATGGTCTTGTCCGGCGATACGCCCGGGGCGAGGTGCACCAGAATCTCCACGTCACGCGCCGTGTTGTCGTCCACCTTCCGTATCTTAATCTTGCCCTTGTCATTGGCTCTCAGGATGGAGTCGATGACGGAAGACGTTGTCTTGCCATAAGGGATTTCCGAGATGACAAGCGTCTTGTTGTCCGATTTGTTGATTTTAGCGCGAATCTTGACAGTACCGCCCCGTTCGCCATCGTTGTAGCGGGAAACGTCAATATAGCCGCCCGTCTGAAAATCGGGATAGAGTGCGAACACCTCCCCTTTGAGAAAAGCCGCACAGGCATCCAGCAGCTCGTTGAAATTATGCGGGAGAATTTTGGACGAAAGCCCTACGGCAATACCTTCCACACCCTGCGCCAGCAGGAGGGGGAACTTGACGGGCAACGTGACCGGCTCCTTGTTCCGTCCATCGTAGGAGCTTTGCCACTGTGTTGTTTTGGGATTGAAAACGGTTTCGCCGGCGAACTTCGACAGGCGTGCCTCAATGTAACGGGGAGCAGCGGCACCGTCACCGGTCAGGATATTCCCCCAGTTCCCCTGACAGTCTATGAGCAGCTCCTTTTGTCCGAGCTGGACGAGTGCATCGCCGATGGAAGCATCGCCGTGCGGGTGAAACTGCATGGTATGCCCCACGATGTTCGCCACCTTGTTATACCGCCCGTCGTCAAGCCGCTTCATGGAATGGAGAATGCGCCGTTGCACCGGTTTCAGTCCGTCGTTGATATGCGGCACGGCGCGTTCAAGGATTACATACGAGGCATAATCCAGAAACCAGTGCTGATACATCCCCGACAAAAGATGCGCCTTTCCGCCCGACAGCTTGTCCGGCAGCTTGTACTCCGAATGGGAACGGACACCTGCCTCCCCCGCCTCTTCCAAGCCTTCTTTCTCTTCCAGTTCTTCGAAATCGTCTTCTCTCATTATTTATCAGGGGAATTTGTAAGCAATTAAAGACGACAAAAGTATGAATAATCCGTGTCCTCCACATGTAAACATCACTTTCTCCCGCCAATCAGCCGCCCGTCGGTGATGTTTTGGCTGAGGAAAGCGACAGGTAATATTCATACTGCGCAAGAACCTCACGCACGAAGCTGAGCACTTGCGTACCGTGCAGGTAGCCGTATTTGCACACGGGGTCGTTGTAATAACGCGCTTCGCTTTTCAGCCGGATGCCGTAGGTTACGTTATCTTCCCACACATCGGGGTCTTTGCCGTACTTCCCTGCAAGGCGTTGGGCATCAACTATGTGCCCGACACCGGCATTGTAGGAGGCAAGCATCAGCTTTATCCTTTCATCGGGGTCGGCTGTGCGGGTGAAACTCTGCCCGAAACGAAGCAGGCATTTCACGCTGGTGCGAATGTTTATCTCCGGATCTTTCAGGTCGTCGGGGGCAACGCCGTGCACCCGCCCCGTAGAAATAGTAATCCCCATCAGCCCCGTCGCCCCCGAACGGTTATATGCCTCCGCACGGAAATTCGATTCCTTCCAGGAAACGGCAGCCAGCAACCGCCAATCCCACCCCAGCTGCACGGCATATTTCTTGAAAAGGCTGTCATACGGTGACAAGTGCCCGTTCGGGACTTTCGGGAAGGCAAGCGCGGCAGTCTTCCGACTCTGCCCGCGGCGTTTGGCAGAGACCTTCTTTTCCTTCTCCTGCTCTTTTTTCTCTTTGGCTATTCGCTCATTTTCAGCCATCCGGTCATTGATGGCGGCAACCAGCAGGGGACTTCCCTTGCGCACTGCCCATGCGGAACGTTGCGCCAAACCAACCGGCAGCCCGATATGGATATTCCGGCGCAACTCCTTGTTAGCCTTGGCAGTATGGTCATCGCTCACTGTATAGGCAATCTCGCCAGAAGACACCTGCCCGATAAGGTCATCGATCGTCAGGCTGTCGCTCTCCACATGGCGTATCAGGATACCGCCCCCCAGCTCCTCGTCCAAATGCTTCATCCGCAGGTCACAATGTGAGTCGGGAAGCACATAAACCTCTTTCCCGATCAGTTGCGCCACATTCTTCAATACCGTATCCTCTGCCTCGGCACGTTGCACCAGCACCTGCACGGACAGCTTCTCGCGACCGCAAAACAGCACCTCCTCCCTCAACCTACTGCTGATAATCAGCGGATACACCACAATATCCGCCTCGCCGGCTTGCAGCATCTCCGTCAGGCGGGCGATGCTTTCCGCCGTTGTCATCGTAAGCCTCAGTCCGCGGGACTTGGCAAAATCCTCAATAAGTTTGTATTCCTGCGCCGCCTCTTTTTTCCTGTATGCAAGACCAATGGCAGCCGAATCAAGCGTAACGGCGACTATCTCCCCCGCCTCCGTCAGTTGCGGCAGGTCTTTGGAAATATGCACCTCTTCCTCAGCCGCTTCTTCCCGATTACTGCGGCAACCAACCAGAAGGATAAAGGATAGAAAGAGCAATACAGTGTGTTTCATATCAATATCGGTTTGTTTGTCGTATCAAATGACTTGTTTGTTCTGTAAAATAGCACGAATGGCTACAAACAACTGATAAGTGATTTATACATTACCCTGGAATCATTGCCCATATCAGCCAAGGTGAGGTATTTGAAACCATGCCGTTCATAAAAATTCATGGCTCTTTGTTGACAGTGGTCGTTTATCGCATCCACAGTGATAAATTGGCAGCCTGTGTTGTTATTGGTGATAAAGCTTTGAACCAATGACTGTATTATAAAGTTACCCACCCCCTGGCTTTGAAAATCTACATCTACAGCGAGCCTGCCTAACTTGATTGCGGGATACCTTGCTTGATTTATAAAATATTCCCAATAGCCGGATTCTATATTGGGGGTCTTGTCGCTTTCTATTTCTTCTATAAAGTCTTCAATGTCTCTTATTGTCAGCAGGTCGTTAGCCAAACTGTAATAGGCAATCACCTTGTCATTTGCTTCCAACAATGTGGTGGCAAATCTCAAATGCCTGAAATGTGCCTTGGATTCAGAGAATAGGAAATCATTCAACAAGTCATTCCCGCAATCGAAATGTTTAAACGCATAATCTTCGGTTAAGGGTATGGCTTCCACTTTGCCTTCACGAAGAAGGTCTTGAAACTTAGCGAAATGTGCCATGAGAGATGGAAACCATTGTTTTGTAACATTCTTCTCTTTCCCTGCGATCCGCCTCTTTGGCGCGTTGCTCTTCCAGCGTCAGTTTCTTTGTGAGGGATTTGTAAAGGTCGTGCCTGAATCTTTTCGCATCTTCTCCCCCGATTTCGCGGGTGCCTTCAATTTCAGTAAAATGTCTCATGGAGTTATATTTTCGTTCAAGGCGCAAATGTAAGGACTTATCTTATATCCTTGTTAATAAGGCTACGTTCTCCACATGGTGGGTGTGGGGGAACATATCGACGGGCTGCACCTTTTTCAGCGCGTAGCAGGGGGCGAGCAGTTGCAGGTCGCGCGCCTGCGTGGCGGGGTTGC
>LBCX01000532.1 GCA_001657575.1 Bacteroidales bacterium Barb4 | reverse complement strand
AGGCTGTGACGGCTGCTGAGACGGAAGGTGCGAAGGCTGTGACGGCTGCTGAGACGGAAGGTGCGAAGGCTGTGACGGCTGCTGAGACGGAAGGTGCGAAGGCTGTGACGGCTGCTGAGACGGAAGGTGCGAAGGCTGTGACGGCTGCTGAGACGGAAGGTGCGAAGGCTGTGACGGCTGCTGAGACGGCTTTGACGGAGGCTGTGGATGCTTTGACGGAGGCTGGGAGTGCAGCTAAATTCAGTACTACAGTTACGTCAGCGGTTGAAGTTGCCAGCATTAAAAGCGATGTTACTTGGACAGTAGGTCTCCTTAATTATAGTGCTTCTATACCCGCCACGGAATTCGACGGAGTGATCAAAGGTGCACGCGCACTGTCAAGTAAACCTGACTCAATATTAACCGTGACGAAGAACTATACAATAGGTACCGTCACTATCAATGACAAAAAGGATAAAGCGACTGCATGGATCAAAGGAGCAAGCGCTTATATAGATTCTTTGGAGATTGTTGTTACTCTTATTGATAAAGATAAAGATTATGAGATAGGTGAAAATAGCGGAAGCGGAAGCAGTGCTACCGATTATATAGATATAGTAATCCCATCCGCCCGTACCAAAGAGTTAACGAAGGCTGATTTCGGTGATGATAAATACTATGAAATAGACTTGCAAAATGCAGTCGGTTTGAAAGGTATTGCCATAGATGCTTTTGGTCCCAATGTGAAACTGAAAGGGGCTCTCGGATTGAGCAGTGCTACTTCTTTGAAAGCTGATGGTGAAAAATCTTTATTTACGGCTTACGTTGAAAATAATGGTGATATAAAGAGTGGCGAATACAATGCTAGTGCTATCGCCGGTGACAACGACTCTATTGTCATAACGAATTACTACGCTGCCAAGAGACAGGAGCCGACAGTCACTTTTGGCAAAAAGATTGATACGAATGCTACTCCTACACTTGAAAAACAGACTGCCACCGTATCATGGAAGAACGGCAATCTGAAAGATGTCTATACGTACAAACCGGAAGTGGACATGAAAGAATTTGCGGGCGTAAACCGCTTTTTCA
>LBCX01000531.1 GCA_001657575.1 Bacteroidales bacterium Barb4 | reverse complement strand
ACTGTTTTTCAACTGTAAAGTTGGATAGAGTCACACCTTAAGTTTAAATGAAAATACCTCCCAAACATTGATTTGGGAGGTATTTTCTGCATCATCTCTAAAGTGTCTGTTCAGAGTAGAGCGGAAGACGGGACTCAAACCCGCGACCCTCAGCTTGGAAGGCTAATGCTCTATCAACTGAGCTACTTCCGCAATTTAACGATTAACAATCGTGGGCAGTGATGGATTCGAACCACCGAAGGCTAAGCCAGCTGAGTTACAGTCAGCCCCATTTGGCCACTCTGGTAACTGCCCTTTTGTTTTGCGGCGCAAAGGTATGATTAGTTCTATACCTTACAAGAGAAATCAACCATTTTTATTGCCGTAACGGCGGCTTCATCTCCTTTGTTGCCGTACTTTCCGCCGGCACGGTCTTCGGCTTGTTGCATGTTTTCGGTCGTCAGCAATCCGAAGATAAAGGGGATGTCATACATCAGGTTCAATTCGGTCAAGCCGTTTGTTACGCTGTCGCACACATAATCGAAATGAGGAGTATCTCCGCGCACTACGCAGCCGAGAATGATGACGGCATCCAAATCCCTGCTTTCTGCCAAACGCTTGGCTCCAAAGGTCAGTTCCACACTTCCGGGAACCCTTCGGACAATAATATTATCCGTCTTTACGCCATGCCTTTCCAGTGTGTTGCAAGCTCCCTCCAATAACTTTTCCGTAATCCCCTTGTTCCATTCGGCAACGACAATGCCAATGTTCATTTCCGATGCGTTCGGGACACTGTCGAAGTCGTATTCCGATAGGTTTTGATAAGCTGTCGCCATACAGGGGTTATTTGGAAGCCAGTTCGTTCGCGCGGGTGATATACTTTTCTATATCAGAGGCTTCCGTTGAAGTATAGTATTTCTCTTTAATGGCGGTATATACCTTTGCCGCATCTTTGTATTGTTGCAGGCTTTCGTAGGCGATACCGGCTTTTTTCAGGTAAACGGGGCTTACCACTTCGTTGTCTGCCTGTTTGGCGGCTTTTTCGAAATAGGAGATGCCTTTTTCCGTTTCGCCCAGATTCACGTAGCAGTCGCCAAT
>LBCX01000195.1 GCA_001657575.1 Bacteroidales bacterium Barb4 | reverse complement strand
TATACATCCCTATGGGATGCATAGTGTCATCAAAGAATGTTAAAATGCTAAAGCCGCAGTTTAGATATGAGAACCGGAAATTACGGCTTACAGGATGTCCCGAAGGGACAGAAGATTTCAGCCCCACATGAAGCGAAGCGGAATGTGGGGTCGAAAGAGCAGTTACCTATTAAGTTCTGAAAGAACGACCGAATAGTATAGGCTGCATTTTGTATCGTTCTTTCAGAACTTTCCTGAAGACGTTATCTGTAACCCCACATTCCGCTTCGCTTCATGTGGGGCTGAAATCTTGCATTCCTTCGGAATGTGCGTAATATCCTTACTTAAATTCGGATTCGGGATAGGGATTTGCACCTGTTTTCGCAGGGTCGGCACCGTCGTAGCCCCAGTTCTGCCACAGTCGTTCGGGGTTGATATTGCGCTGTGAACCCGGAATGGGGAAGCGGTAGTTCTTCGAACTTACATTCTGTTTTGCCGCTACGCCCGATGCTTTCAGTGTCTTCACCAAAATTCTCCAACGCACCAAGTCAAGCCGGCGGTTCTGTTCGTAAGTAAGCTCGAAGGTACGCTCTTGCTGTATGGCTGCTTTGAAGCCTTCGTAATCCAAGCCGGGGGGGGTATCGTAAGCAACAGATGCCTTATCCAAGGGCAGGCGGAATGCACGGCGGCGGACGGTGTTGATGTCGTTATAGGCAGTGCCTGCCGGTGCGTGGTTGGCTTCGTTGAGAGCTTCGGCACGCAGAAGGAATACTTCGGCATAGCGCAACACGGTACGGTCAATATTACGGTTGCTTGCCGAGCCGTTCGGGTCGATGGGGTCAATGTATTTGCCGTAGCGGGGCAGGTCGAACTTGTACCACTTGCTTGTTTCAGGATTGAAGAGCGAATCGGCGTAGGTAACGCCTTTGCGCTGGTCATTCGGGTTGAACTCGTCGCGGAACTTGATGTTTGATATAATCACGTGAGGCAGTGCTTGGGTAAAGCCTGTGGCAAAGGCGCAATGCAGCAGGTGATTGCCGCCGCCGCCGTCGGACGATTGCGAAAGGCTGTGCTGAGTGGCAAAGATGCTTTCCTTTCCGTTCCGGTTTTCCACTGACCAGTTCTGAGCATATTCTTCTTCCAGATGATATTCGCCGCTGTTGATTACTTCTGTGGCAATCGCTACGGATTTATCATACACCTCTTTTCGCTGTGCATCGTTGAATGTGGGAGAAGTCTGTCCCCACACCAGATATACTTTGGAGAGCAAGGTCTTGGCTGCTCCCCACGTGGCGCGACCCTTGTCCGAGCCGGTGTATGTCGTGGGCAGGTCTTCGGCTGCGGCAATCAAGTCGGTTTCAATTTGTTTATATACATCGTCAATAGCGGCGCGGCTTGTGTTCTCGCCTTCATCGTTTTTTCCCTTATGCAGCACCAAGGGCACTTCTCCCCAGAACTGCACGGCATACTGATAATAATAGGCACGCAGAAACTTGGCTTCGCCTAACGACCGTTTCTTAATGGAAGGGGAAATCTCGCTTTTAGCACCTTCCAAATGGTCTATCAAGACGTTGGCGTTGGTGATGCCGGCATAAAACGTTTCCCACATGTAGGTGATATAGCTGTTGAACGGCTCCCATTGCTGAGTACTCAGAAAACCTGCATCTCCGTTGGGGTTTTCACCCGTATGGGTCAAGTCGGACGGCAAGTCTATCGTATAGCCGAAACGGGTACTCAGTTCAGCTGCCTGATAAATGCCGTTCACGGCAGCTATGGCATCGGCATCCGTGCGCGGGAAGTTCCCGCCCGTAAGCTGGTCTATCGGATTAAGCTCCAAGTTATCGCTGCAAGAGAGAAGCCCTGCGGCAGCTGTAAGGATAAAGAATATCTTTTTCATAACGTCTGTCTGTTTATAATTAGTAGGAAATGTTTACGCCGAATGTGAAAGTCTTTGAGGTCGGATAGACACCGCCGTCGGTACCGCCGGCAACTTCGGGGTCGTAGCCCTTATACTTGGTCAGCGTCAGCAGGTTTTGTGCGGAGGTAAAGACTTTGAATTTCGTAGTCGGTGCCTGTTTTATACTGATAGGCAGGAGGTAGCTTAGCGAAAGGACTTTCAGCTTCAGGAAAGAAGCATCTTCGATGTAGCGGCTGTCCAAATCGGACACGGCGGCAATAACGGCTCTCGGTATTGTTTTCGACGGGTTGCTTTCCGTCCAGCGGTCGAGCAGGGCGGTGGAAAGGTTGTAGCTTGGGTCGGGCGTTTCCAAGCGGCGGCGCAGCGAGTTGTACAGTTCATTGCCCTGACTGCCCTGGAAGGCGGCAAACAAGCTGAGGGATTTATAGCGCAGCGTGGTCGAAAAGCCGTAGATGAAGTCCGGTTGCGGAGAACCCAGCACCACACGGTCGTGGTCTAAGTCTATCCGGCTGTCGCCGTTTTGATCCTTGTATCTTATATCGCCGGGCGCAACACTCGTACCGTTTTCAAGGTTGCGGCTGGGCACCGGCACTTTGCTGATGTCATCGGTCTTCTGTACGATGCCATCGAACACCAGACCGTAGAACGAGCCGTAGGCTTCGCCTACTTTCAGTATCGTGCTGCCCTGAATGATATAGCCCGAACCAAGTGCCACGTTTGTTACCTCGTTGATATTCTTGGCTATGTTAGCCGATACGTTCCAACTAAGGTCTTTCCCTTCGATAATCGAGCCTTTCAATTCAAACTCAACCCCCTTGTTGGTAATGTTCCCTACGTTTTTGAGCTGGGACGTATAGCCGGTTGTCACTTCAACGGGGATATTCAAGAGCAGGTCGGAGGTCTTTTTGTAGTAGGCATCTGCCACAAAGCCCAAGCGGTAGTCAAACAGGCTGAGGTCTATCCCGGCATTATACTGCGAGGTCGTTTCCCACTTTAATTCGGGGTTTGAGCGGTTAGCCTGCACGTAGCCGATTACGATCTTGTTGTTGAACGAGTATTTGCGCGTGCTGTAGGTGTCTTCATAGCGGTAGTCGCCGATTTCCTGATTCCCCACCGTACCGAGACTGGCTCTCACCTTCAAGTTATTGATAGCTTTAATGTCTTTCAAAAAGGCTTCTTCATTCGCGTTCCACGACAATCCGACAGACGGGAAATAGCCCCATTTATGCCCGGAGGCAAAGCGGGAAGAACCGTCGGCTCTTAATGTTGCCGTCAGGTTGTAGCGACCTTGCAGCGTATAGTTCACACGTCCCAACACGGAGTTCAGCACGGATTCCGAACCGGCGGTAACGGGGGCAAGAAGCCCTTCGCTGGCTTGCAGGTTGTGATAGCCGAGGGATTCGTTGGAGAACTTGGTGGTGGAAGAGGTCGTGCGTTCCACACTTGTCGTCTGTGTGCTGTAGCCCGCCAGAACGTCAATGTAATGGGCACGGTTCAACTGCTTGGCGTAGTTCAACGTGTATTCATACTGCCATGAGTCGGTGCGCTTGTTCCCCACCGTGCCGTATCCTTTGGAAAGGAAACCTGCGGCAGAGGAAGAGGGACCGAAGAAGTTCTGGGTGGAATTGCTCAGGTTGGTGCTTGCGCTCACCCTTGCCGTCAGCGAGGGGAGAATGGCATACTTGGCGTAAATGTTTCCGACCAAGGTGTTGGTTATGTTCTTCGACACCGTGTTCTCCAAGTCGGAAATGGCATTGACGGTACGTTCGCCATAGCGCAAGTCGCCCTTTTCGTGAATGTTGTTGTAGTTAAAAGTGCCGTCAAGATTGCGGATAGGCACCGTTTGCGGAATGATTATTACGTAGTTCAGGGAGTTGGACGCGCCGCCGGTTTCTATACCTGCATAGTCTGCCAAACCGTTTTGTGCAAGTTTACCGGCATTGGCGGTAAGACCGACGGTGAAGTTGCTGAACAGGTCGCGTTCAAAGTTGAAGCGTCCGGTGTAGCGTTGGAAGTCGGTGTTCAGGATGATACCGTCTTGGTTGTTAAAGTTACCCGACAAAAGGTAGCGGGTTTTCTCATCGCCTCCGCTGACGGTCAGCTGATGGGTTTGTGTCGGCGACGTGCGAAGGGCGGCACCCTGCCAATCCGTGCCCTCGCCCAAGTCATCAAGCTGGGCTTGCGACCATCCGTAGTATTGACCCTTGTCCAAATCGGTCACAGGGTATATTTCCTGATTCACCTTTGCCCATTCGCTGGCATTCAGCAAGTCTAACTTTTTGCTTACCTGCTGCCAGCCGGCGGAATATTGGTACTCAATATTGTTCTTGCCCTTCTTCCCGCTTTTGGTAGTAATAATGATTACCCCGTTGGAACCTCGCGAACCGTAGATAGCCGTAGCCGATACGTCTTTCAGCACTTCAATGGACTCAATGTCGCCCGGGTTGATGGCAGCCAGCGGGTTCAGGCGGTCGGCGATACGGCTCACACCTGCCGACGTGGATGAAGAACCGCCGTCTTCATAAATAATAACCCCGTCCACCACATACAGCGGCTCGTTACCGCCGGTAACGGAGTTCCCCCCGCGGATACGGATATTAAACGCTGCACCCGGCTGTCCGGAGCTTTGCGTTACGTTCAAACCGGACACCGCTCCTCCAAGCAGATTGTCGAACGAGGTGGAAACCTGCTGCAACTGCTCTTTCTGTACCGTTGTAATAGCCCCAGTCAGCTCTTTCCGCTTTTGCGTACCGTAGCCGATGACAACCACTTCGTCCAGCAGCCTCAAATTCTCACTCAGCTCAATCGTAATCGGCTCGGTGTATTCATACACTGCCACATCCAGGGTCTTATACCCGATGTAGCTGACCAAAAGGGTAGCCGGAAGCGACGGCACCTCAATCCTGAACTTCCCGTCCGCATCGGTTATCGTCCCTGCTTTCCCACTCGAAAGCGACACTTCCGCCCCGATAACAGACTCATGCGTCCGCTCGTCCAACACCCGCCCCTCAATCCGGCTCCGCTGCGCAACGGCAGGCAGCGAAAGCACCGCCACCGCGAGCAACCAAACAAATCTTCCTAACTTTGCCATGATTCCAATGTATTAAATTATATGTGCTGCAAAGGTGGCGTTGTTAAATAATCTGTAAAATACCATGTATATGGTATATTGGCAGACAGAATAGGAGAACCCCTAACAGGGTTTGAAACCCTGTTAGGGGTATGTTACGCAGATGCCCCGAAGAGGCAAGAGATTTTAGCCCCACATGCAGCGTAGCGGAATGCGGGGTTATAAGAATGATACCGGCAAGGGTACCTCTGGCGGTACGGAGGTCGAACCGCCGGCAGTACGCATACCGTACCGCCATGCTTATTAGCTGTGTCGCCCTAAGCATAAATATACCGCATTTATGGTATTTTTACAACCGGACGTGTCCGGTAGCTTTGCGACAACTATTTAATTGACGTAGTTCCTCAAGAACTATGGTGCCGATTGCGGCACAGAAGCCCTGAAAGGGCAAGAGATTTCAGCCCCACATGCAGGGTTATGGGGGAATGCGGGATTAAAATGTGTGGGGGAATGTAGGAGGAACGTGGTGTTGCGCAAATGCCCTGAAAGGGCAAAGGATTTCAGCCCCACATGCAGCGCAGCGGAATGTGGGGGAATGCGGGGTTAAAATGTGTGGGGGAATGTAGAAGGAACGGGGCGTTACGCAAATGCCCTGAAAGGGCAAAGGATTTCAGCCCCACATGCAGCGCAACGGAATGTGGGGTTATGGGGGATGGTAGTGGTAAGAGAGTTCTGAAAGAACGATACAAACAGCAAACGATGGTTTACAATGCAATATATTATTCTGTCATCCTTTCAGGATACCCTGACGGGGTCGTTCTTATAACCCCACATTCCGCTACGCTGCATGTGGG
>LBCX01000530.1 GCA_001657575.1 Bacteroidales bacterium Barb4 | reverse complement strand
GCAATCCATATCCAACAGTAGTTTTTTTGATTGATACAGCCGTGCATTTCATTCATTTCTACTGTTTCTGTTTCTTTTGCTTCCAATTGCAACATTTTCTCTTGAAGCCCGAAAGAGCGTATCCATTCATAAACCGTTGCATGACTCACGTTCAGGAACCTTCCGACAGAGCGGAAGCCCAAGCCTTCCAAATAGAGATGAAGAGCCTGTTTCTTCATTAAAGCCGGCTGGGCGGCAGACTTGAGTTCAACCGTATAATTACATCCGCATTTTTACATTTATAACGCTAACGGCCTTTAACCATACCTGATTTTACACGTTTCTCACTTGATCATTTGGGACAATTCATATCGTTTTGAGGGACAAATATATAAATCTATGTTTACCTAACAATGCCTCCAACTCTTGTGTTCCCTTTTAAGGTAGAACGAAACCTTTAAATCCGTACTCATAAAACTCACAATTTTAAGATTATAAAATTACTCTATTTGTGAGTTATCTGAACAATGTAAACGGCAGACAAGCAGCGAATTAATCAGCCAACCAAAGACACCGTTTTGCCGAATTTTGCACCGATTGAAATGGGTAACGGTTTATGCTTAAAACCGCCTAAAACGGCATTTTTCCTAATCGGCAACGGAAGATACTAAAAGCCAATTACTACTGACTTCCAATCGTTTACCTCATTTTCCTTTTTGATGCTTTTTTATAAGGTGGTTTGCAATTATACGGTTGAATTAAAGCAGGCTGCTAAGCCAGTGTCCATAAAAAAAGCAGAAATGGGATTCCGATCAAGCGGTTGTTTCATTAAAATTTTCCTGATAATTACCTTGTCCCAAATAAAAAGAGGAGCCGGTTCAAATGAACCAGACTCCTCTTCCTGCCTTGCATTTTCATGCTCTCTTTCTCTTGTACTTTCAGTACGAATCTTCTTCCGTGCTGATTGTCTGTCAAAAACGGCGGCTACCTACTCTCCCACATTGCGTGCAGTACCATCGGCGTAACGGGGCTTAACTTCTCTGTTCGGAAAGGGAAGAGGTGGAACCCCCGTGCCGTAACCGCCTTAATATCTTTTCGTGT
>LBCX01000194.1 GCA_001657575.1 Bacteroidales bacterium Barb4 | reverse complement strand
GAACTGTTTCTGCCGTTCCCTTTACGAAAGCCGTCCCGCAATATATCGTTAATCCCTTCAATAGTCCCGTTGTTTTTCCATTTGGAAAAGTAATAGCAAACAAGTTTCCATGATGGAAATTCATGAGGAAGCATCCGCCACTGACAACCTGTTTTCAACAGATAAAAAAGAGCATCAAAAATCTCCCGTAAAGAATGGTTACGCTTGCGATTGTCACCAATTATTGCCAAGATTGCATCATATTGGGGAGCGGTCAGATTAGTCGGATATAAATTCATCGTTTTTTATGTGCTTGGTAACCATAAGGATACACACAATTTACCGATTAATCAACTGATTCTCAATTATATTATTATAAATTTAGACAGTTTCTTAGAGTTTAGGCTCTTCAGACGAGCACTTCGTACCTAATCCTGATGCCTTCGTACCTCTGCCTTACCACTCCGTCTCTCCTCCTGACGGCAGGATAAAAAAAGCGCATCATGCAGGCAGGGAAAACATGGCATATATTGAGAAAGTCATATATTTGACGGCTTTTGTGCGTAGCCGTCCTGAAAGGAATGTGTGTAATATCCTTATAGTTACGACCGTCTCTTATATTGAACTCACGTTAACTACTTTTGCCGACATTATGAAAACTACCACTAACTGTCACTTTGGCGAATTGATTCATCGGCAGGCGGACAAATACGGCTCGCGCACGGCTCTCAAATATCGCGACGACACAAGCGGGAAATGGCTGAATATCTCCTGGCGGAAGTTTTCCGACACGGTTATGCTGGCGGCGAAGGCGATGGCGGCTTACGGTATCGGGGAGCATGAGGCGGTTGGTGTCTATTCGCAGAATATGCCGCAATGCCTGTTTACCGACTATGCCGGATATGCCAACCGTGCGGTACTCGTGCCGATGTACGCCACGAGTTCGCCGGCGCAGGTGGATTATATCATCAAGGACGCGGGGATTAGCACCCTGTTTGTCGGCGAACAGCTGCAATACAACAATGCCTATATCGTTTGGAAAAACTCTTCCGTGTTGAAGCGGATTATCGTGTTCGACCCTGCCGTGAAGCTGCATCCGGAGGATCAGACCAGCCTCCGTTTTGACGACTTCCTTTGCTTGGGAAACAACGCTTTGGCAGAAACAACGGTGAAGATACGCATGAAAAAGGCTGTGTCGGAAGATTTGGCGACCATCGTCTATACGTCGGGGACGACGGGCGAGCCGAAGGGGGTCATGCTCCCCCACTCCGCTTTCATGGAGGTGATGCGCATTCACGGCATCCGCCTGCCTGTTATCACGGACAAAGAAATGTCAATGTGTTTTCTGCCGCTCACCCATATTTTTGAAAAGGCTTGGACGTATCTCTGCCTGTACTATGGTACGACGGTGGCGATCAACCGCGACCCGAAGAGGGTTCAGCAGGCACTGACGGAAGTGCGTCCCACCATGATGTGCAACGTACCGCGCTTTTGGGAGAAAGTCTATGTGGGAGTGCAGGACAAGATTGCCGGCTTCCCCGCGTTGTTGCGGAGCATGGCGGCGGATGCGGTCAAAACGGGGCATTCCTATAATCTGGAATACAGGAACAAGGGGAAGAAGCCGCCCCTCTGGCTGTCTGTGAAGTTTGCCTTTTACGACAAGACCATTTTCACGGTGTTGAAAAAGGTGCTGGGGATAGACAAGGGGAAATTGTTTCCCGCCGCCGGTGCGCCACTGTCCGACCCCGTGTACGCTTTCCTGCGGTCGGTAAACATTCCCATCGTTTACGGCTACGGACTGAGCGAAACCTCTGCCACCGTCTCTTTCTGTCCGCTGTATGGCTTCACGCTCGGCTCCATCGGGATAGTCATGCCCGACGTGCAGGTGCGGATTGACGAGACAGACAACGAGATACTTGTCAAAGGAAAAACCGTCACCACCGGCTATTACAAGAAACCGGAAGAGAACCGGAAAGCCTTTACCGAAGACGGCTTTTTCCGCACCGGCGATGCCGGACGTTTGGAAGGCGACATCCTCTATTTCACCGAGCGCATCAAAGACCTGTACAAAACATCCAACGGCAAATACATTGCCCCCCAAGTCATTGAAATGCTGATGACAAACGACAAGTACATCGCCCAAATCGCCGTCATCGGCGACCGCCGCAAATTCGTGGGTGCACTGATTGTCCCCGACTTCGATATGCTGAATGAATACGCCCTCCGCAAAGGCATTCCCCCTGCCTCCCGCGAAGACCTGATTAAAGACCCCGAAATCTGCCGCCTGATAGAATCCCGCATCGAAGACCACCAAAAGAATCTCGCTTCCTTTGAAAAAATCAAACGCTTCGCCCTCCTGACAACTCCTTTCACGATGGAAGGTCGCGAACTGACCGACACCCTCAAGCTCCGCCGCCCCGTCATCCTCGAAAAATATGCGGAGCAGATAGAGGGAATGTATAACTGAAATCCGTCATTATGGCGGGCTTCGCTAATTAAATAGATTGTCCTATATTTGCAGAAAAAAAAAGAGTATGAATTGTCCCAAATGTAGCAGCGAGAAAAAGATAAAAGCGGGTTCCGTCAAAGGCAGACAACGCTATAAGTGCAAAGAATGCGGTTGTAATTATACGGTTGAATTAAAGTCAACGGCAAAGCCGGATTCAGTGAAAAAGCAAGCCTTCCAATTGTATCTTGAGGGGGCAAGTTTCCGCTCAATAGGCAAACTCTTAGGAGTAAGTAACGTTTCCGTCTTTAATTGGGTCAAGAAGTTGAGCAAAGAGGCACAGGAAACTAATATAAATGAAATATGAAGGTAACCTTTCACATCCGTTTTCATACCGTTTGGGGGCAGAAGATATGCCTTGCCGGTTCTGTTTCCCATTTGGGTGCATGGGATAATACGCTTGTCGAAGCGATGCACTACGAAGGGGGAGGGAATTGGTCACTTGAAATTGAACTTCCAAACGATACTGATGCGGTTGAATACCGGTATGTCCTTCATACCGATGACAAGCAGATCTTTGAGGAATGGGAACGCAAGCACCGGCTGACCTTTGACGGCAAAGGCACTCATTATATTATATATGATTATTGGTATAACCGCCCTGCCAATCTTGCTTTTTACAGTTCCGCTTTCACACAAAGCCTCTTTGCGCGGCAAGGGGATTGTTCTTGCAACAGTCAGACAGTTGAGAGCGGTCGGCAAATTGTTATCCGTCTGTTTGCCCCCCGTGTTGAAAAGCACCAGCAGGTGGCTGTTACCGGAAACCAGCCTGCTCTCGGCAATTGGGATACGGCAAAGGCTCTCCCCCTTTCGGACAGTAACTTCCCCGAATGGCAAATCACTTTGGATGCTTCCGCCGTTACCTTTCCCTTGGAATACAAATTTATCCTGTGCGACACCGATACCACCGGCTCCGTTATCTGGGAAGACGGCGAGAACAGGGTCTTGACTCTCCCGCCGCCAAACGACGGGGAATGTACCGTTATTTCTGCCCCTGCCTTTCGCGACGATCATCTGCCCGCCCTGCATTATGCCGGAACGGTTATCCCCGTCTTCTCCCTGCGCTCCGAAGAGGATTGCGGCATTGGCGACCTTGGGGATTTGCACAGGCTGGTTGATTGGATGAAGCAGACAGGGCAGCGTGTCATACAGGTGTTGCCCGTGAATGATACCACTGCCACCCTGTCGTGGCGCGATTCGTATCCCTACAATGCCATATCCGTGTACGCCATCCACCCCGTTTATATCAGCCTTGCTTGGCTGGGCGCATTGAAAGACAAGAAGAAGGCGGCGCATTACGAGCACCTGCGGCAGGGATTAAACACTCTTGATGCCATTGACTACGAGTCCGTCATAAAGACCAAGCTCGCCTATTGCCATGACTACTTTCAGGAGAAGCCGTCTGTCTTGGATACCGATGCGTACAAGGCATTCTTTGCGGAAAACGAATCATGGCTTGTCCCTTACGCCGGTTTCTGCCTGTTGCGCGACAAGTACGGGACGCCCGACTTTACCGCATGGGGGGAAGATGCCGTTTATAATCCCGACCGCATCAGCCGCCTTTCCGCAGGAGATGAAACGGCACGGCAAAAGATCCACTTCACTTATTTCCTTCAATACATACTTGACAGCCAGTTCCGCCGCGTGACAACGTATGCACGCAGTCAGGGCGTTGTGCTTAAAGGCGACCTTCCGATAGGTGTGAACCGCGATAGTGTGGAGGCGTGGACAGAGCCGCAATACTTTAACATGCAATCCCAAGCGGGTGCTCCCCCCGATGACTTCTCCGTCAACGGGCAGAACTGGGGCTTCCCCACCTATAATTGGGAGGCTATGGAACGCGACGGCTTTACGTGGTGGAAAAAGCGTTTCCGCAAGCTAAGCCATTATTTCGACTGCTTCCGTATCGACCACATACTCGGCTTCTTCCGTATCTGGGAGATTCCCGTTGAATACAAGGAAGGGCTGTACGGTCACTTTAATCCGGCTCTCCCCCTTACGCGGGAGGAAATTGAAGCCTGCGGTTTCCCCTTCGATGAAGTGCGCCATACCGCCAACTTCCTCTTTCTTCGCGACCCTCGCGACCCGCAGAAGTTCCATCCTCGTATTTCAGCATCCAATTCGCCCGCCTACCAAGAGCTTGACGCGGACGAGCGTACCGCCTACGACCGCCTCTACTGGGACTTTTTCTATCACCGCCATAATGACTTTTGGAAAGCACAAGCCGTCTCCCGCCTCTCGCCGCTTGTGTCGGCAGCCGATATACTGATTTGCGGCGAAGACCTCGGCATGATACCGCAGTCCGTCCCCGAAGTCATGTCGCAACTTCAACTGCTCAGCCTCGAAATAGAGCGGATGCCCAAGCAGGCAGACCGCGAATTTACCGACCTTGCCGCAATCCCCTACCTGTCCGTCTGCACCACCTCCACGCACGATATGTCCCCCCTCCGCAGCTGGTGGAAGGAAGACAGCGGAAAAACGCAACGCTATTATAATAATGTGTTAAACCTCCCCGGCGAAGCACCTGCTGACTGCACGTCCGACCTTGCCGCCCGCATCCTCGCCAACCATCTGGCGGCACCCTCCATGCTTGCCCTTATCCCCCTCCAAGACTGGCTGGCAGCAGGCAACGACAGCATCCGCCGTGCCGACATTGACAGCGAACGCATCAACATCCCCTCCGTCTCCAATCATTATTGGCGATACAGGATGCATCTCACGCTTGAAACACTGATGTCACATGAGGAGTTCAACCGTAACATCCTGCATCAGATAAAGAAGGCGGGAAGGGGGAATTAAGAACTGACGTTCGCAGATGCCCTGAAAGGGCAAGAGATTTCAGCCCCACATGGAGCCGAAGCGGAATGTGGGGTTACAAGGACAATACCGCCGATGGAGTTCTGAAAGAACGATACAAACTGCAAACGATGGTTTACAATGCAATATATATTATTCGGTCGTCCTTTCAGGATACACCTGATAGGATTGTCCTTAACCCCACATTTCTCCATATTATTCCCCTTTGCTGCATGTGGGGCTGAATCCTTGCTCCACAGGGGCATCTGTTAGGGATTTAAAAAATATAAGGGCTTTCCCCGCTCTTACGCCTTACCAATTAAAAACCGTTCCGCCTCTACGGCTGCCTTGCAGCCGGAAGCGGCGGCGGTGACAGCTTGCCGGTACACAGGGTCGGCTATATCGCCTGCCGCGAATATGCCGGGGATGTTGGTGCGGGTTGTTCCGTTGAGGGTTTTGATGTAGCCCGTTTCATCGGTTTCCAGCCAATCCTTGAAAAGGGTTGAGTTGGGCGTATGACCGATGGCAAGGAAGAAGCCGTCAACGGC
>LBCX01000193.1 GCA_001657575.1 Bacteroidales bacterium Barb4 | reverse complement strand
GTAGAGACGCAAAATTTTGCGTCTCTACTGTTTTTAGCAACAAATGCTTTTCAAAAAAAGGCAACTGCTTAGCATTTGAATGTAAATGCTTAACAGTTGGGAACAAATGCTTAGCAGTTGAAGACAATTCTATTACTCCAGATGGCTATTCTCCTGCTTTTGGAGACAATCCTTCTCGGATTGAAAGCAATTTTTCTCAAACCAGTTTCTGTATTCCTAATTTCCCTGTGTCTTCTGCACCTCCGTGGCAAAATCCATAAAAAAGGCGGGACTGTTATTGCCCCGCCTATAGTTATCTCATTTTTTATCAATAGAACCGTATCCTTGTATCCTCTACATCTGCTTTATCAATAAGGGACTGGACGGCTTGGTAGCCGAAGCGGTAGTTGTTGGTGACATTAAGATTTCTGATTTGCGCTTCTTCATCATATTCCCTTGCATCATTATTCTTTTGAAGCACTTCAAAGACGTATACACCGTTGGAACCGATCACCGGCCGGCTCAACTTCCCCGTTTCCGAAAGAGATATTATAGCATTCAACTTCGGTTCGGCACCGATACCAGAAATACGGGACGTATTAAAGCCCACGAACTTCACCGAATCCACCCTGCCCTTCATGGCATCGGCATAAGCCGTCAGCGAGGTCAGATTTTTGGCTTTCAATTCATCGGCTATTATCTGACCTTTCTTTTGCGCAATCAATTCAGGTTTCAAGGAGGCGGAAAGATCATCGTTCAACGGACGGTAGCCTTCACTAACTGTACCTTCAACAACTGCCACAATGAACTTGTCACCACATTCAAATATATCCGAGATAGTACCTTTGCTGTTTTCAAAAGCCCAACGGACAACCGGACGGGTGCTTTTTATCATCCCTATCGTCTGGTCTGTTGCCGTCACCGGAACATCTGACTGAATACTGTAACCGGCTTCTTGGGCGTTTGTTTTGAATTTCTCCAACGTATTGTTACCGGAAAGGAATTGATTCAAACTGTTGTAAAGATTACTGAACGTCACCGAACTGGGCGACACGGGCATATTCAAGTCGGCTACCTTATACTTGGCTACATTCCCTGTCTTTTCCGTTACCTTCACCAAGTGCGTCCCGTACAAAGACTTCACCTTCTTTATTTCATTCACAGCAGCAGAAAATACGGCATCCTTAAATTCCTCGTTCAAGTTCCGCAAAGCGGTAGCTTCGGTAAACCATCCCAATTCGCCTTCTTTGGCGGCGGACTGGTCGGCGGAAAACTCTTTAGCCAATGCGGCAAAATCACCGCCGTTCTTCAACACATCCAACAAACTGTCTGCACGCGCCACAGCCTGTTCTTCTGTCAAACCGGCTATCATAATGTGGCTTACCTTCACCGAGTCGGGAGCAACCTTTTTGTCAATCAACTTGAACATACGGTAGGTGTTATCCGCAAACAGCGGGCCTTCCACGGTTCCGGTTTCTGCCGTAGCCACAAACTCCTTCAACGCAGGATCAAACGTGTTTTCGGAAAAGAACACATTTGTAAAAGGAACATCCGAGTTTTCATTCACCAAATCGGCAACGTTTTCCGAACTGACGAACTCTTCCCGCAGGCTTTCAATATCGTTCCGCACCTGCTCAAAGTCCTGTTCGCTGGGAACAATATCTATGGCGATGTAATCAATCACCTTCGATTCCTTCTGCTTATACTTTTCTTTCCGCTGGTTATACAGCTTTTCAATCTCGCTTTTGCTTATGGCAACGGTTGAATCGGGAATGGTTGAATAGGACTGCATGGTGTAGGCTATATCCGATGTTTCGGACGCAATGCTGAAGTTTTCTTTGGCATCCAGTTTATTGGCGGATACGGCTTTGGATAGCAGGTTGGTAAACTTTTCCTCCAAACGCTGCTGCTTGATGTTCTTTTCCCAAAACAACCAGAAGTTGCGGATGGAAAGGAGTTGCGCCTGCCGGTCGGCGGGAGAGTTGGCAATATTGTCTTCGTCTATCGCTTTCAGTATCTGCAATAAAATGGTTTTATCAAATACGCCCTGTTCGTTCTGAAATATCGGCATTTGACGGATCATGGGGGAAATGTTCTCACCCTGAACCATATCGAACAATTCTTCGGGGGACACCCCCAAACCCAGCTTGGCAGTGGTTTCGCCCATAACAATCTCCCGCACCATTGATTCATAGACGGACTCGCGGATTTGGGTCATCGTTTCTTCCGGCAAGGAAGATGTCCCCGATTGCATTTTATACACTTCCGCCATTTCATCAATACGGCTCTGGTAGTTCTCTATGTTTATAACTGTCCCGTCCACCGAGGCAATCCGTTGCGCCGATTGTCTGAGGAATGTTGAACCCGAGTTCAAAAAGTCACCGATAATGAAAGCAAACAGTGCCAACCCCACGACGCCCACCAACAGTCCTGCTTTGCTTCTAATTTTCTCCAGCGTAGCCATTTTATCTTTCTATATTTAATAAGTTTATATCCTTCCAATTCAAGGGCGCGAAGGTATAAATAAAAAGGAATAGCCATCTTTTTTCATTTCTTTTTTTGCTTTCCCACCGCTTTCATACACACCAACTCTATTTTAGCAGATGTTACCTTAATTTATTCGGTCGGCATGGATGACGGGCAATCGGTCTATTAGTTTTTTTCGTTTTTAATAGAAATATCAACAGCATTAAAATTCGGCATTGCTAATTAAGAATGCTTACCTGTATTTGCAGGAAAAAAGCGTATGAAATGTCCCGAATGCGGCAGCGGGAAAAGCTAAAAGCGGGTTTTGCCAAAGGCAGTAAAGACTGCGGATATAATTATACGGTTGAATTAAAGTCGGCAGCCAAGCCCGATTCGATGAAAAACAGGCGCTCCGGTTGTGTCTTGAAGGTTTGGGCTTCCGTTCAATCGGAAGACTGTCAGGTGTAAGTAACGTTTCAGCCTTGAACCGGATCAGGAGATTCGGGAAAGAAACGCTTAATCTGCTCAAATTTTAAATGCGTTTGCCATGGGGGATACAATCTTTTTTGCCTACTTTTGCGCACCATTTGGGGATGTGTGCAATTTAACGGTAGATGTAATGGCTTCCAAGTCTGTATCTAAAACACGTGATATGCTGGTTGACGTAGCGCGGCAGTTGTTTGCCCGCACGGGGGTGGACGATACGACGATGAACGATATTGCACAGGCTTCGTGCAAGGGGAGGCGCACGCTTTACACTTATTTTAAGAGCAAGAACGAGATCTATCTGGCTGTTGTAGAGTCGGAGCTGAACAAGCTGTACAAGATGTTGCTGGATGTGGCGGCGATGAGTCTGCCTGCCGACGAGAA
This sequence comes from Bacteroidales bacterium Barb4, assembly GCA_001657575.1. GTDB lineage: Bacteria > Bacteroidota > Bacteroidia > Bacteroidales > Tannerellaceae > Barb7. The sequence goes on along the minus strand of LBCX01000193.1, from coordinate 2,520 downwards.
GCTAATCAGTTTCATTTATACACGGCTGAATACGGTCAAGATGATTGTGTTTCGCAACGGGACGCTTCGGGCTACTTTCTTTCGGGATATATGGCGGGTGGAGAAGGTGCGCAAGAACTTTGACCTGAGGGAGATAGAGATTATCAAAGGGATATTGGACGACGGGGTGAAAGAGGGCGTTTTTCAAATGCCGGACACGAATGTGACGGCTCTCGTTCTCCATTACAGTCTGAAAGGCTTGGAAGTTCCTTACATACGGGGGTTGATGGGGAACACCGTCAGGGAACGCATCAAACGGAGGAACAATGTGATTAACTTAATATTTAACGGGATAAAGACTAACGTAACAGACAAGTAATGTTTATAAATGCAACAGGTTATTATATACCCGAAGAGCGCATAGATAACCAACATTTTTTAGAGTTGAACGGACTGACAAGCGAGTGGATCGAACAGCGTACCGGCATCCGGACACGGTCGAAAGCCAAGCCGGAGGAAAATATCAACACGATGGGATTGGAGGCGGTACGCCATGCCTTGCCCCGTCTGCCGTATGATATTACCGAAGTCGATTTAATCGTTTCGGCTTCTTATTCGCCTTACGATACGGTGGGGACAAGTGCCCACGTCACTCAGTGGGAGTTTAATATCCAAGGGGCGAGAGCCTTGTACCTTTCTTCGGCTTGTTCGTCCTTTTTGAATGCACTGGAGGTGGTGGAGGGTTATTTCGCCATGGACAAGGCGACGAAAGCCCTGATCCTCTCGGCGGATAAAAACTCGGCTTATTCCAACGAATCCGATCCCAAGGCGGGACATCTTTGGGGTGATGCGGCGGCAGCCTTTTTCCTCTCCAAAGAGCGTGTGACCGAACAGGATGCCTGTATTCTCGAAATCGTCACACAAGGCTTGGGGCATATCGGCAAAGGACCGGACAGCGTGCAACTGCGTCCGCGCCACGGCGGTATCGGCATGCCCGAAGGGAAAGATGTCTTTATACAGGCTTGCACATACATGCCGCAGAATGCCAAATTCCTGTTGGAAAGGAACGGATTTACGTTGAACGACCTGACCTATTTCATCGGGCATCAGGCGAATATGCGTATCATAAATAATATCGCCAAGCAGTTGGGTTTGCCGGATGAGAGGTTCCTGCATAATATAGAGGAGCTGGGGAATACGGGGTCGGTGAGTTCTGCGCTTGTTTATACGCAGAATGCGGATAATTTTAAGAAGGGGGACTTGATATGTATCACGGTGTTCGGCGGGGGATATTCGGCGGGGGCTTGTCTGATACAGAAATAAATCAATTAAATTACACCACGGAGGCACGGAGAACACGGAGGTTTATTATCTCTGTGTTCTCTGTGCCTCTGTGGTAAAATACACATAAAAACATCGAAAGGATTATGAAATTATTGGAAGGGAAAGTAGCTATTGTGACGGGTGCCGCACGCGGTATTGGCAAGGCGATAGCGTTGAAGTTTGCCGTTGAAGGGGCGGATGTGGCGTTTACGGATTTAGTGATTGATGAAGCGGGGCTGGCTACGCAACGGGAGATAGAAGCTTTTGGCGTGAAGGGAAAAGGGTATGCCTCCAATGCGGCGAACTTTGAGGAAGCTCATGCGGTGGTTGCCGACATTGTGAAGGACTTCGGACATGCGGATATATTGGTGAACAATGCCGGTATCACCCGCGACGGGCTGATGATGCGCATGACTGAACAACAATGGGATATGGTTATCAATGTGAACCTGAAATCGGCGTTCAACTTTGTCCATGCGATTACGCCGGTGATGATGAAGCAGAAGCAGGGGAGCATCATAAATATGGCTTCTGTCGTAGGCGTGAGCGGCAATGCGGGGCAAAGCAATTATTCGGCATCCAAAGCGGGTATGATAGGGCTGGCGAAGAGCGTGGCGAAAGAACTCGGTTCGCGCGGAGTCCGTGCCAATGCCATTGCGCCGGGCTTTATCCTTACGGATATGACGGCTGTGCTGTCGGAAGAAACGAAAGCCGAATGGGCAAAACAGATACCCCTGCGCCGCGGCGGTACGCCGGAAGATGTGGCTAATGTGGCTGTGTTTCTTGCTTCCGACCTTTCATCGTATGTAACCGGACAGGTGATACATTGCGATGGGGGAATGAATACGTGAAGATAGGGGTTTGGAGGTAGAAGTTAGAATATGGGAGGTGGGCGAGGTAGGAAGTTCCGAAGGAACGCCGGATTTCAGCCCCACATGCAGCGCAGCGGAATGTGGGGTTACAGAAAGGGCAACTCAATGAAACCCTGAAAGGATGATACAAACAGCAAACGATGGTTTACGATGCAGTATATTATTCTGTCATCCTTTCAGGATACCCCTGACGGGGTCGTCCCTGTAACCCCACATTCCGCTCCGCTCCATGTGGGGCTGAAATCCTGTATCCTTTCAGGATACCCTGAAATCCCCCGTTTGTGCCGTAAACTCTCTGTCTTCGTGCAAAAAGTCACCCTTATATGCCGGCAGCCCTGAAAAAACG
>LBCX01000192.1 GCA_001657575.1 Bacteroidales bacterium Barb4 | reverse complement strand
GCTCCATGTGGGGCTGAAATCTTTTGTCCTTGCAGGACTTTATTGGCAAAGATGGTGATGCCTGTTCAAGCGGGAGAAGAAGCCCAGCGCAATGATGATTGCCGCCGCGGCGTACAGCCAGCCGGCAATGTTGCCGACGGCATCATTCTGTCCGTAGGAGTGCATACCGCTGAGGAAGTAGTTTACGCCGAAGTAGGTCATCAGCACGGTAGCAAAGGACAATACGCTTGTCAGGTTGAACAGCCAAGGGGTATCCCATTTCTTTACCAGACGCAGGTGGAGGGTGACGGCGTAGGAGACGACAGTTATCAGTGCCCACGTCTCTTTCGGATCCCATCCCCAATAGCGACCCCATGATTCGTTTGCCCATACGGCTCCGAGGAAAGTGCCGATGGTCATCAATGCCAAGCCGATCAGCAGGGACATTTCATTTACGATGGTCAATTCCTTGATGCGGGCGGCGAACAGGGCGGCGTTCCGCGCTTTGGTGCATATCATCAGTATCAGGTTGGTAAGTCCTATCAGGCAACTGATGCCAAAGAAGCCGTAAGCCACCATAATCACTGACACGTGGAACATCAGCCAAGGGGATTTCAACACCGGCACCAGCGGATTAATCTCCGGATCCATCCAGTTCAGCCCCGACACAAACAGTATCACCCCCGCAAAGATTGTCGCCAGCGCAAAGACAACACTGCTGCGCCGCATGAACAGCAGCCCCGCAAAGACCGTCGCCCACGCCACATAGACCATCGTCTCATACGAATTGCTCCAAGGCGCATAGCCGGCTATATACCCGCGCATCCCCATTCCCATCATGTGGAAGTGGAACACGACAAGCACCCCAATGCCCAACGCCCAAATGCCGTACTTCAACTGTTTCGCCGGCTTGAACATGGCAGCAAACGACAGCACAAGCAGCAATCCCCCCAATATCAAATACCCCTTCTTGCAAAGGCGGAACGGGTCGAGGCGGTTGTAGCGTATCTCCGTTGCCAGCCGCTTCGGGTTTATCTCCAAAGTCGTATTCTTTGCCTGCTGGTAGGTCTGTATCATGCCGGCAACCTCGTCAGCCTTCGCCCAGTCGTTGCTTTTCAGCGCGTCCTGCACCTCGCTCAGATACCAAGGGAGGATTTGGACGACAAACAGGGAATCTTTCCCTGCAAAGGCAGACAGGTCGTCGCCCGCCGCGTACCACGCATGGGCGGGGTCGTCCTCCTTGGGGAAAAGGTTGAGCAGTTGGCGGTTGAACAGCTGGTGCAGGACGTTTATCTTTTCGTCCAGCTTGATGATGTCCTTGTCGAAACGGCTGCGGTCGGCAGGCATCGTGTTGTAGGCTTCTTCGAGGCGTTGCTGGAGTTTGTAAGTGCCGTTGTCATCGAACACTTCGATGTAGGCACATTCATCTGCCGTCAGGTGGTAGAAGTCTGCCAGCTCGTTGCTTGGCAAGGTGATGAAGGGTACGCGCATCCACATATCCGGCAGGACAAGCAGACTGATAAGGAACTGGTCGGAGTTCAGCCTGCCGATTTTGTCCGACTTATGCAGCTTGCGCAGTATCTCGGAGGAAAAAGTATTGACGGGCATCATCCGCCCGTTGCCCGACTGTACGGGCAGGGAGCCGAACAGGGCGGCGTGTTCCGGACTGACGGTATATTGCTGCACAGCCTCCAAGAGCGGCGATGTCTTCTCTTTCGCCTGCAAGGGAAAGAGGCTCGCCGCAACCAGCAGCAGAACACCCGCAGTCTTTGCCCCGCCACGCATCTCCCGCAGTTGGCGGCTCAGCTGCCTGAAACGCGAATGCTTCCCGAACAGGCTAAGCAGCAAGCCTGCGGCAAGCATCAGATAGCCCGTATAGGTAATGTTCCGCCCCGCCACGTCGCGATTGACCGACAGCACCGTCCCCTGCTCGTCACTGTCGAACGAGGCTTGGAAAAAGCGGTAGCCTTTCACATCCAACACATTATTCATATAGACCCGCTCGCGGCGCGTATCCCCGTCCGTATGCACCAGCAGTACGCTCTCAAACGACGACGGACTGGATGAACCGGGATAGCGCGTCAGTATAAAGTCCGCCAACTCCACACTGAACGGAAGTACATGGAAATAATCCCCTTTGGAGGTATGGACAGCCATCCGGTTGCTTGTCTCCCCTTCCCGCAGATGAAGAACCCCCTCCTGCCCGAACAGGTGGGAAACAAACGCCCCGATCAGCATCACAATAAACGCCGCATGAAGCAGCAACATTCCCCATCGTTTCCTCGTGAACAGTCCCCGCCTGACAACCACCGCAATGAAATGAACCGCCAGCAGGAATTGCAACAGACAGAACCAAGGGGAATAATAGACCATCGCCTTGGCAGCCGCCGTCCCGTGATACTTTTCAAGGAAAGTGGCAAACGCCATACCAACGGCATACAGCACCAATAATACGATTGTCGTGATATACGAGGACAATGTCCGTTCAATTCTTGTTATCATAAATCCATTTATTAGTGCCCTTTCGGATTGCGCGGACAAATGTAAACTATCACGAACAAAAACAAACGATGTTTTTTTCTCCTCAATACCCCACCGTTCCACATTTTCGGTGTATTTTGCCGCGCAAAAAAAGCTACCGATGACAAAGAAGAAATTTCACATTGAATACGTATTCGATAAGGTTTCACGGCGGAGTTTATGGAATCATCTGGTTACGACCTCCGGCTTGTCGGCTTGGTTTGCCGATGATGTTTCGACCGATGCGGCGGATACGGTCTATACCTTCAAATGGGGCAAGGACGAACAGGTGGCGGATGTGATTCTGATGAGACCGGAGGTCAGTGTGCGCTATCATTGGCAGGACGAGGAGGACGGCTGTTATTTTGAATTCAGGATTCACACGATAGAACTTACCGGAACAACGGCTCTCGAAATAACCGACTTCGCCGAGCCGGACGAGAAAGCGGATGCCATCAGCCTGTGGGATACGCAGGTGAAAAAACTGAAACGCATGTCAGGCATTTAATCGGCAGCCGATGTTGAGATTGAAACGCTTATACCGGTTTATGTTGCAGACGTTCCTGCCGTTGTTTATCATGACGTTTGGCATCTGTCTGTTCATTGTGCTGATGCAGTTTATCTGGCGATATATTGATGATATGGTGGGAAAGGGGCTGGGGATGTCCGTGCTGGCGGAGATGTTTCTGTATGCCGCCCTGTTTCTGGTGCCGATGGCTTTGCCGCTGGCTGTGTTGCTGTCTTCGCTGATGACGTTTGGCAATCTGGGGGAACGGCTGGAACTGCTGGCTATGAAATCGGCGGGTGTTTCGCTCATCCGCATCATGCGCCCCCTTATTATCCTGATTGTCTGCGTCAGTACGGGGGCTTTCTTCTTTCAAAACAACATGATACCGCTGGTGCAGGTGAAACTCTACGGACTGCTCTATTCCATGCGGCAGAAATCCCCCGAACTGGATATTCCGCAGGGTGCGTTCTACAGCGAGATTACCGGCTTCAACGTATATGTGAAGGAAAAGGAGAAGAGCGGGCTGTTGAAGGACATGATGATTTACGATTATTCCGAAGGCTTTAACAATGCGCGGGTCATCGTTGCCGATTCGGGACGGTTGCAAACCTCGACCGACAAGAAGTTCCTTGCCCTTACCTTATATAAAGGAGAATCTTTCGAGAACCTGAACAGCGAGTCAGACCGCCGTCCGCAAGCCAAAGCCGCCGCCGTCCCCTACCGCCGTGAGTCTTTCGACACCAAAGAGATACTGATAGGCTTTGACGCCAACTTTACCCGTGTGGACGAGTCCTTCCTGCAAAACGAATACATGGGTAAGAACCTGAAAAGCCTGCAAACCTCCATCGATTCCATGACCCTGCGCTTAGACAGCATCCGGGACATCAACGTGCAAAACATCCTGACCGCCTCCTACCGCAGAACCATCACAGGAAAGACTATTGAAACCGCCGCCCATGCAGACTTCGACAGCCTCTATCAGGCGGCAAGCCACGCTGAAAAAGCCGGCATACTGTCAAGAGCCAGATCCTCCGCGCAGGAAGTGAAAGACCAGTATGCCATCCGCTCGCTCACCGTCGCCGACGAAGCGCAGCGGATACGGCGGCACTTTACGGAATGGCACAAGAAGTTCACCGTCTCCGCCGCCTGCCTCCTCTTTTTCTTTATCGGTGCGCCGCTCGGGGCTATCATCCGCAAGGGCGGGCTGGGCGTGCCGGTCATTATCTCCATCTTCCTGTTTATCTTTTATTATATTCTGGACAATATCGGGCTGAAAATGGCACGCACCGGCGTGTGGGAGGCTTGGCAGGGAATGTGGTTCAGTGCCGCTGTCCTGGCACCGTTGGGGATATTCCTGACCTACAAAGCCGTCAACGATTCCGTCATCCTGAATGCCGACACCTATCTGAACGCCCTGAAAAACCTGATAGGGATACGCTCCGGCAGGAAGGTGGAAATGAAGGAAGTCATCATTTACAGTCCGGACTACGAAGCCCTGCGCATCCGTTTGGAGAAGCTCGCTTCCGATTGCGAAAGCCGGCTGTCCGCCCGCAGGCATTGGATAAACCGCTTTACTTTCCGAAAAGACACCGCCGCCATGCAGCTTGCCGCAGAGATGGAAAGCATCGTGGAAGAGCTGGGCAATTCCGACCGCATACTGATACTCAACAAGCTGATGGACTACCCCCTTGCAGGCGGCTACGGCATTTGGCAGCGGTGGCAGTTCCGGCGGGAGATACAGATTGTGCAGCGGGTCAGCAGGGAACTGGCGGAGATGATTTGAAGGATATAAAGTCAATCAAAAAACAAAGGGTTGAATTTGGCAAGATCAATGTAACTTTTCCAATAATCCGATTTCTGTACTGCTGTGTAATGATAACCGCATTGCCTGCACAAGTAACGCTGACGTCCGGACACTATACCGTCTTTGCTTTTATGGCTGCTACCACATTTTGGACAATCCATGATTCTGTTTTTTTATTACCCGCCAAAGATATAATCCTATATTAATTTAACAATGCCCAAAAAAAATATCAAGTTTTCATATTCTTGTCAAACATGCTGTCGGAGGAGTCAAAAAATGTCGTATTGCCAAAGAGCGTTTTAGATGTCGCAAGTTTGGATTTGACGATTTGGTCATGCTTATTGCTTGCGGTCTGCATAATTTTAGAATTTCAATGTCATTGAATTAGAACTATATATAACTTTATTGAATATAATGTCTAATATATAACGCCTCCGTTCATATATGACAATATTTGAAACCGACACACGCTATAAAAATTGGATTATCTTTACCTATAAATTTGGGGAAAATAGGGGTTACTGCCGTAGTTCTGAAAGAACAATACAACAAACAAATACAAATGAAAACTTTTCTAAAAGCCATCGCTTTCTGCAGTCTGCTTAGTTTAGGCATCTGTTCTGCCCGTGCGCAGGAAGCAAATAAATCAACAACCCTCCTCTTCGACTCCCTCATCTACGACAAGTACGACCGCCCCGTCAAGGGCATCACCCCGGAGGGCAGCATAACGGAAACGGAGTACAAGGGTCATAAAACCACCGTAAGAGTCGCCGCAACGTGGAAAGCCACCGAGTACAGCCCCAAGAATGTGATGACCTCCGTCAGCGACCCGTCCGGCACGGTGTACTACTACACCCGCGCCGACGGCAACCCCGAAAAGACCATCGCCCCGGGCAACATCACAACCGTTTTTCACTACGACAAATACGGTCGCCCCACCGGTCAGACAGACCCGTCCTTCGGCACCAACCGGATAGAATACGACAACTGCGGCAACGTCATCAGGGAAACGGACGCCGACGGTCGCACCTTCTCGGCAACCTACGACCGCTTCAACCGG
>LBCX01000529.1 GCA_001657575.1 Bacteroidales bacterium Barb4 | reverse complement strand
CTGCCGGATGGGGAGACGGGCGAGCTGGTGCTGACTACGCTCAACCGCGAGGCGATGCCGCTGATTCGCTACCGCACGCGCGACCTGACGTGTTTCCTGCCCGGCGATTGTCCCTGCGGACGGACGCACCGGCGCATTGCCCGCTTCAAGGGGCGCAGCGATGACATGATTATCCTCAAAGGCGTTAATCTTTTCCCCATTCAGATAGAGACGATACTGATGCAGTTCAAGGAGTTGGGCAGCAACTATCTGATTACGCTCGAAACGGTCGGCAACAGTGACGAGATGCTTATTGAGGTGGAACTGAGCGGGCTTTTCACGGACGACTACACCGTTCTCCAACGTCTGACGAAGGAACTTACCCGCCGGCTGAAAGACGAGATACTGCTTACGCCGCGACTGAAGCTGGTAGCCAAAGGCTCACTGCCCGTGCAGGAAGGGAAGGCTGTGCGCGTGAAAGACCTGCGGAATAATTGAGGATGTAGAGGCAAGAAGTATGGGACACCTATTTAGTATCGGGCATGGAAATAAAGATATTGAACTATTCATTCAAGAATTGAAAAGTTTCAATATCGGTTTTCTGATTGACATACGGACAACGCCTTTTTCTAAATGGAATCCGAAATTCAATCAGGATATGCTTAAATTTCTATTAACAGAGCAAGGGATAAAGTATATTATATGGGGGAAGAATTAGGCGGACTGCCAAAAGATGCTTCCTGTTATACAAACGGAAAAGTTGATTATAATATATTGAAAACAAAAGGCTTTTTCCAGAAAGGTTTGGAACGTCTGCTTGTGGCAGACAAAAAAGAATTAAATGTGGCTGTCATGTGCAGTGAGAGTAATCCGGCAGAGTGTCACAGAACAAAACTTATTGGCATAGAGTTGCAAAAAAAAGGAATAAACCTGAGGCATATTGTCGGTATAGACAAGGAAAAAAATCAAACCCAAGTAATAAATGAATTAACCAACGGCAATGGTCTTATAACCTTATTTGGAGAAGAAAGTTTTACATCAAGAAAACAATATATAACAGGGAATCAGTCATTGCAGCAAGTCCGAACTTGGGTTGCCCCGTTTCCCTTGCT
>LBCX01000528.1 GCA_001657575.1 Bacteroidales bacterium Barb4 | reverse complement strand
TTGCCCTTTCAGGGCATCTGCGCCGTAGCGCATAAAAAAGGCACCGTAGCAGTAGGGGCATCTCTTGCAGATGCCCCGAAGGGGCAAAAGATTTCAGCCCCACATGCAGCGTAGCGGAATGTGGGGTCAGCGGAATGTGGGGTTAATTGGTGTTGTCTGAAAGGAAGTCCTGAAAGAACGATAATATATATTGTTACAGGTTGCATTGTAAATATGGTTTGTATTTGTATCATCCTTGCAGGATTTCATTGGGGCGTTCTTTCCGTGACCCCACATTCCCCCACATTCCGCTCCACTCCATGTGGGGCTGAAATCCGGCGTTCTTTCAGAACTCTTTTGCCGCTGCCATTCTGTAACCCCACATTCCGCTCCGCTCCATGTGGGGCTGAAATCGGGCGTCCTTGCAGGACTCCACGCATAATTCTCCAACTGTCTTGTGCAGGACGGGATGCAATGTATGCGGAACAATCTCGGCAAGCGGCTCAAGGACGAAGAGGCGGCAGTGCATGAGCGGGTGGGGGATTACGAGGCGGTCGGTTTGCAGAACGAGGTCGTTGTAAAGCAGAATGTCAATGTCTATCAGACGGTCTTGATAGCCGCTGCCGGTTTTCTCCGTGCGCCCCATTTCGGTTTCGATGCAGAGGGTGAGGTCGAGAAGGGCAGGGGGGGGAAGGGCGGTGTCCAGAAGCAGGGCGGCGTTGAGGAATGTATTTTCAGAAACAAAGCCCCAAGGCTCGGTTTCGTACAAGGTCGAAAGGGCAAGGACATCTCCCGCCCTTTCCGCCAGCAGTGCGGTAGCCGTGATGAGGTTGCCGCGCTTGTTACCCTTATTGCTGCCCAGACTGATACAGACTTTTGCCATACATTAACGCGAGTTTGATATAAGAAAACGGGATATAGGGACTAATTTATTGTTGCGCAGTCGTCCCGAAAGGACGGGAGATTTCAGCCCCACATGCAGCGTAGCGGAATGTGGGGTTAAAAGAGCAATTACCCGTAAGTTCTGAAAGAACGACCGAATATTATATGTTGCATTTTGTATAGTTCTTTCAGAACTTTCCTGATGGTATCGTCCGTAACCCCACATTCCGCT
>LBCX01000191.1 GCA_001657575.1 Bacteroidales bacterium Barb4 | reverse complement strand
CTGTCAAAGAATTAGATGTTTCATTCTATTGTTCTGATTATTGGAAAAGTTACAGGGAATTTATCCCTGCGGAAAAACATTTGCAAACTAAAGCGGAGACATTTACCGTTGAGGGATACAACAGTAGAATCCGGCATTATTTGGCAAGGTTCAAGCGGAAAGGGAAATGTTACAGCAAAGCGGAACACATGATTGAAAAGTCTTTGAATTTATTGTTTTTAAAGCTCAATAATGAATTGACTATATTAAATTAACAATACCTTATTTTACTCAACAACTGTACTTTTTCTTCTGTGAACAATCGGGCATCGACACCTTGGTTAAAATCCACATAACGCTGTCGGGGCATTGGGTGGAAGTGTTTCTTGTATATGTTTTTGATTTCCTCGTAGGCAAGCAACAGGTTTTCGGGTTTCGTGGTTAGCAACTTGTTAATGTGGTATTTATCAAAAATAACTTTGTAAACTTGATAGGATTCTTCGCTGCCGACTTTCAATTTGTTGTAGAAATCCATTATCAAACCTTGGGCTTTGCGTGTATATGCACGGTCGTTGTACCCTTTTTCGAGGTTGCCGATAGCAATTTCCAACAAATCGGGCTGCGTAAATTTGTCTTCCTTACCAAAACCGCAAGCGACAATTTCATTGATTATTTTTTCTAAATCTTTGGAGGCTAAAATGTTGTTATCCATCAACAACAAATCTTTTTGCTCTCCGTATCCCTCACTTACCAACTCTACACGGTCGGTAAGTGGAATATATGAATTGTAGATTGGCTCTAATTTTGGCACGGCACAGAACGCACATTTACGAATACAGCCGCGTGTAGTGTAGCCATAATAGGCATTTGTCATCGTGTATTTGTACTCTATTCCGTCCAAAATGGAATAATCGAGCGGCATTGTATCTTCGCCTTTGGTTAAGGCAGAACGGCTGTCTTGCGGCAGGCGCGCAACATTCAAAATTCCCTTATGCGGTTTTATGCCTGTGGCTTGTTCAAGTTCATCGGCTTGGATTGTTGCCAACACACCGCCCACCATTAACTCGCTCGGCTTTTTAACAAGTTTCTTGGCAAAATTGATTGTTTCAACGGTTTCTTTCCAATAGAAAGTGAAAAGGGTTGTTATCATCACTCTATCCCACTCCGACTCTTTTTCCCAAATGCCTTTCCAATAATAATCCTTGTAATATGCGGTTTTCATAAGTGCAAATTCAATTTTAGACCCTCCGAATAACCATTGGGATAAGTAAAAAGTTTCTTTTCTCTATTGAAAATTGGATTTGTAGCGTGGATTATGCCATGATGGTTGGGACAAATAACCATAATGTTATCGGCATTGTTGTTGAGCGAAACCGAAAAATATTCAATGTGGTGTGAGTGAATTACGGTTGTATCGTATGCTTCGCCTATGAATAATCCGCAAATTTGGCATTTATATTCGTATAAGCATTTGAGATTGTCGCCTATGGTTTTGTCTAACTTTCGGATTTTGGTAGTTCGCTCTTTTTCTATTAATGTTGAATTGTCTTTGGCTTGTATAATTTGCTCAATTTCAAGTTCATCATAATTACGAATTGCTTTTTTAGCCTCAACTATTTCATTATTTGTTATACATTCCACCGAAAAAACATCATCGAAAACAGTAGAGTAAATCGCCAAATATTCCCGCATTTCCGCAGGAACGGACAATTGTTTTTTCTTGTTTTCAAGTTTCTCTTTTTCAGCAGACAAATAATTGTAACTGCTGTAAAAAATGGCTCTCAACTTTTTTGCAATTTTGCTGTTTGGTATCCATCTGATTTGTGAAAGTTCTTTGTGCGTTGGATATTTTGTTTCGTCAAAGTTGATATTGGTTAAAATTGCAGGATATTCCGTACCATCAACCAATAATTTTATCTTTTTTGTTTCGCCTTTTTGCAGTTTGATGTTAATATTTTCATAAAAAATATTTTGCAGTGAAACAGGAATATTTACCCCAAAATGCAGGGCAGACCAATCAATTTCTTTTTTATATATGTAGAGGTCGGTAGTCATTTAGAAACTAATATTTAGGGATATTTTTCAAACTTGGATTATCTTTTGTATAGTATTCGCCAACTACATACGGACTGTTGTTCAATTCTTCTATAATGTACGAAGTTGTATAAATCATTTGAAATGAGTTTGCATCATACAACTTAACTCTGTCAATAAGGAGTTTTTGAAAATTTTGTGCTCGTAGCATTTCAATACCTTTATCTTCCATATTATCAGCAAAAATAAAACGAGGAAATCTCATATCTGCAATGTGTAGTGAGGCTAAAAATAAAGCAAAACGAGCAGACACCTTTAAGTAAAAGTTGGAACTTGCAGAATATTTAGAGTATCTATTTGATAAAAAGGCAATATTATTGGAATAATCAATAAAAAAATCTCGTGCATTCTTAAATTCGTCTTGTCTATCAAGGTCATTATTTAAAAGATAGACACCTTCTTCTCTAATTTGATTGTTAATATTTGTCTCTAATGCTATTTGTCTTTTTTCGGTGTTGTAGATATATCTTTTAAGCAATTCTATTTCTTCCTCAAGTTCATTTTTTTTGTCTATTAACTTATCGTATAACTCGGCACTTTCCAACATTGTTCTATATTGTAAAATTTCTCCTTCAAGAAATCCTTTTTCGCGATTCAATTCATCAACGGTTTCTTCATCAAAAGATTTTACATCCACCAATGCTGCATTTACCTGTTTTTGTATATCTTGTAATTTACCTATTTCTGCGGTGTATTTTGCCTCTAATTTCAAAAGAGTTCTTTTATTTGATTCAAAGAGTTTTTTAGATTCATTGAGTTGGAATCCTATTTCAAGTTCCATTCTTTTGGCTTGCACGACACCATAGGATTCGTCAATAGGTTCTTTGCAAAGTTTACATACTGATTTATCTTCATTAGTTTTTATTTTCGTTAAACATTCAGGGCAATATTCTAATGGTAAATGTCCTAAAAATTCTCTCGTTTCAATAGAATTACGAAGTGCTTCTATTTTCTTATTTAGCGTTTTAATGAAAAAATCAGAATCTTCTATTTCATTATGCAACAATGAAATTTGCTCTTCTAATTCTGCGACTTTATACCTCTGCTCAATTGCATCTTCATTTAATTTTTGAAAATTGAGTTTTGAAGTTTTTTCGTACAAAATATTCTTACTTTGTTGTCTTATTGTAATTATCTCATCTTGTTTTGTAGTAATTTCTTTTTCTTTGCTGTCAATATGTGCTTTAATGAAATTTGAAGTTAACAAATATTTCGGCAAGAAATTTTTTGTTGCTTTAATTTCGCTTTTTATTTCATCTAATTCTTTTTCTGCACTAATCAATCTCCGTTTTTTTTCATATAAATCCTCATTATAAATCCCTAAAAGCAAATCGGATACAGTTTCTCTTGTAATTTGGCTGTCAAACTGTTCATAATAGAAAAGCGAATTTGTTGGTGAATCTTGGTCTATATACAATAATCGTAAAATCTGGTGAAAAGTTATATTTACATCTCCTTTTACGACTGGCAAATCTAAAAAATCAAATAATACATTAGAGAAACTTTTCTTATTTTCTGTTGTATTATAACCATATCTCTGCCAAGTTTTATCCGCTGGTGGATTTAAACTTTCATTCATATTGCCGAAAAAGAAAGACATTGGAATTCGTTTACTAATGTTTCCTTCTTCGCCTCTAATAATATCTCGTTTGATAGTAAAAACAGCCCCATTTGTTTCTACTTCGGCAAATACAGTTGCACATTTTCTCGCCTCGGGTACAAATTCGCTGAAATCGCCACCAAGTGCGTAAAAAATAAAATGAGTAACGGTTGATTTTCCACTACTATTATCGCCCCTAATAATATTCACACCTTTATGAAACTGTTCATCATAAGCGACAGCCCCATTTTCCGTAACTATACGAAGCCGATTTAGAAATAAATGGTTACTCATCATATTTACTCTCCATTAAATTTGTTTTTTGTTTCAATCCGTCTTTTCCAAACATTGACATTTGGTAGAAATGACTTGTCATTAAAGAAATTATATTTCTTTCTTTAGCAGGTAATTCTCCAAAGTTATTTACAAATTCATTCAGTAAGTCTTTATTCGTTATCAAAATTCTTTGCCGATTAAGTACAGATTTATCTATAATTCCATAAGAGGCAATACAATTTAACGCGGCTAATTGATATGGTTTTATTTTCTCAAAAATCTTTCTTTCTTCTGCGATTATTTCATATGGATTTTCATCTTCCTTTACAAATTGTTTCAGTAGTTGTCGTATATCACTTTCATCTTTTTTTAAACGAATTGTGTGAATTTCATTTGGAAAAAGTAAGTAAAAATCCCAAATCCGAAGTCTATCAACTTCTATTTGAGTTTCCACATCAAACCTATTTAGAAATTGTAAGAATCTAAATATTGTATGGTACATATCTAATGCGTGATTATATACTATCATAGTTTTTCCAATTTATATGGCATTGACCTGTTAAGTAATAAATCATTCCAAAAATATCATCAGCGTTATAATTCAAAATTTCATCGTTTTCTCCTTCAACATTAATTAAATCAAGAATAGGGGATACAATCTTCTCAACAACTTCTTTTAAAATATTATCCTTTGTAGCATTATTGATTATCAATGGTTCAACATAAGTTTCAAAATCCATTAGTATTTTTGCAAACAATTCGTTATCTATCAACTGTGCCGACAAAAAGAATTTATTGCGTTCCAATTTTTTTGCATATTTTTCTTTTCTCCTTGTTGCTTGAACAATGTCATTTTTAGAAAAGCCGCCATCTTCAAGTTTGGTTGGCATATCCTTTGTGCCATCAAGTTTGGTTAAATAATATTTTAAGTCTTCCATAATATCATTATAACGGTTATCATTGGCAACTTCTTGCTTCAACTTTTCAAACCTTGTAGCAAGCCTTGTTTTTGCTGCAAAATATACATTTCCCTCAACATTTGCTGTATTTAGTTGAGATTGTACACCGCTATTGTTATGGATTTCTTGTGTCGTCATTAGAGAGTAATATTGCCTGTTACATTTTGGATATTAACTTGTTTTTCAATGTTGCCATTGTTGTTTATATTCTGCTGATTATGTGCAATCAATACTTTTTGAGCATCAATTACAGCATTTTCCAATTCTGCTTTATACTGACGGTCAGAATTGATTTTGGCAATAATTTCTTTGATAATCTTGTCTTTTTCGGAATCATTTTGAATATTTGCCTCTAACGATTTTTGTTCCTTTTTAGAAAACGGTCTTTTTAGCAAATTCCAAATATCTTCTCCTACGCCCTCAGCAAATTTTTCGCCTGTTTTTATCAGAAACGGCGTTACAAATGACAAGGCTGTTGTTGCCAATGTAATTATATCCATAGTAATTAAAAATTGTTTTTTTTATATGTTTATCATCGTAATTGTACGCAATAGTATCGTTGTCGTTGGAATCTAACGACAGCTTTTTTGTCTTGTAACACTGATACTTACCATTGCCCGACTGCTCTATGTATTCTAAAATTTTACCCATATAAAATAAATTTGCAAAGGAACAAATTATTTTCAGATTTTTAGAAATTGTTTAAAATTCAGTTTTGATTCTGTTAAATACCTAGTTCCTGTAGAACTACGGTGCCGATGTAGCGCAGAAGCCCTGAAAGGGCAAGCGATTTCAGCCCCACATGCAGCGCAGCGGAATGTGGGGTATAGACGGGTACATACAAACAAAGCCCTGAAAGGGAGATACAAATACAGGTAATGATTTACAAATACGGATTATTCGGTTGTCCTTTCAGGACTTCCTTGCAGACAACACCAATAACCCCACATTCCGCTGCGCTGCAT
>LBCX01000527.1 GCA_001657575.1 Bacteroidales bacterium Barb4 | reverse complement strand
ATCCAATACTGTGCGGCTTTTTCAGCCAGTTCGATTTGCATGACCTCACCCAGGCAATGGACAGCACGCCGTCTCGGGTTGAGGTGCGCATTCAAGAGGCCGATCGCCGGGAATATTTGTTGGACGGGCGAGTTTGGCGCTTTCGTGATGGATAAGTGCGGCGAGCGCTAGGGCCGTAAGCCGGGCCCGGGACTGATCGGCACGAGAACTCAAGACGACGGGCGCTGACACACCGAGCACTATTCCGGCCGCAACCGCATCGGCAAGGTATTCCAAATTTTTCGCTAGAATGTTGCCGGAGACCAAATCAGGTACCAGCAGGATGTCGCATTGACCTGCAACCTTTGATGCAATGCCTTTTTCGTCTGCTGCACGGAGCGAGATCGCATTATCGAAGGCAAGGGGACCATCGATAACCGCGCCCGTGATTTGGCCACGCTGGCCCATCAGCGCCAGGCAGGCTGCGTCGATTGTAGAGGGGATCGCTGGATTGACCGTTTCGATGGCAGACAACGCAGCCACCCGTGGATTTTCGACGCCGAGCAAATGGCAGAGTTCAATCGCGTTCTGAAGGATTTGCGCTTTGGCATTGACGTCCGGTGCGATGTTGATCGCGGCATCAGTAATGAAAAGCAGCTTTGAGTACGAGGGGATATCACACAGGAAAACGTGGCTAACCCTCCGACCCGGAAGACGGAGGCCACGTTCGGAGTCTAAGATTGCGTGCATCAAAGCATCGGTGTGAATTTGGCCCTTCATGAGTACGTCGGCCTTTTGGTCGCGCACAAGCTTGACTGCTGCGGCGGCCGCACTCTCGTCGCTCTTTGCTTCGATAACGTGATCCGAGCTAACGCGGAGCCCAACGGATGCGGCAAGGTCGCGGATGGCACGGGAATCGCCAATAAGGGTTGGTTCGGTCAGGCCGAGATCTCCGGCTTCGCGCAAGGTCTCGAGGACCACCTTCTGGGCCGCGTTCACGACAGCGACTCGAATGGGCGCCAAACCTCTGCTCCTTTCGATGAGGTTCTTGAACTTGCGTTGTTCAAGGGTCATGAGCGGCTCGCCTCCTGTCGGCGTGCTGGACTGGCACTGAG
>LBCX01000526.1 GCA_001657575.1 Bacteroidales bacterium Barb4 | reverse complement strand
TGCTGCCGCCCTTGTCAAAACCAGCCTCAAAGGCGACCCTGCCAATGCTGATACCAATACTGCCGATGCCATCGTCATACCCAAAACCGCCGTCCTCTGGACAGGCAAACGTTCCATCGTCTATGTCAAACAGCCGGACAGCGACCAGCCCGTCTTCCGCCTGCGTGAAATCACCCTCGGCACTCCTCTTGACAATGCCTACACCGTCCTATCCGGTCTCTCCGAAGGCGAAGAGATCGTAACCCATGGCACCTTTACCGTTGATGCCTCTGCCCAGCTGGAAGGCAAACGCAGCATGATGAACAACGACCAAGCTGTTGCTGTTGCCGCCGCCCTCACCCCTGTTCATACCGGCGACCACGCAACAATGCTCGTGCAAGGTCTCTGCGAAATGTGCAAAGACCGCATCGAATCAGCCGCCCGCACCATCGCCGGCGTATCCTCCGCCAAATGGGACATGGAAACCAAACAACTGCACTTGCATTACGACTCAGGCAAGACTGCCTTGGAAGCAATCAGCAAAGCCCTTGCCCAAGCCGGACATGATACGGACAGGGACAAAGCCTCTGCCGCTGCATACGATGCCTTGCCCGACTGCTGCAAATACAGGGGTAACGATTAACGCCTACGCCCATTTGTTTATATAACGCGAGTTCGGTATAAGAACCTGAAATTACGGCTTGCAGGATGTCCCGAAGGGACAAGAGATTTCAGCCCCACATGAAGCGCAGCGGAATGTGGGGTTAAAGATGAAGTCAGTAAGATAGAAAGATACCGATCAGATTACAAACTGTCAGGAGGGGTATTGGAGGGAAGTGCCATTATTGGCAGGAGGGGTAGGGGATGGATCTCGTAATTTGACGGGGGCAGGCGGATTACTGCTCTTCGACAGTGTGATACAGATACTTTATAGTTGCTTAAACTTTAATGTATTTGCCCTGATCTTAATATTGCAAGGCTATGATTGTTTTCTATCTTTGCGACCGCTGTACGGTAAAAGGCGGGGCGTTGCACGGGTGGAAACATTTTTCAAGACACACAAGTATCTGGTGGAGCATTTGTACTCGCCGGTGCGCAGGGGGTTGACGGACGAAATCA
>LBCX01000525.1 GCA_001657575.1 Bacteroidales bacterium Barb4 | reverse complement strand
TTTTTATATGTTTGCCGATGAAAAAAGAAACTTCCCTTTACCGTCCATTCTCGTAAATACATGCAGGATACAGGCATTAATAACTGTTCCCTAGATACTAATCCGGACTCGAAAGAGAAACAGGCACGGGGCAAGATCTGAAAGACGATATACCTGTTTGTTATCCTGGATTTCTTTGCTGTTCCCGTGCCTTCTTTTCTCCTGATTCTGCTGCAAATTTGTGAAATACTTCCTTAATTTTAACGAGGGGGCAAACATACGAGGGCTTTCCCGACGGTGTTGCCCTTAACCCCACATTCCGCTTTGCTGCATGCGGGGCTGAAATCTTGCATTCCTTTGGAATGTATGTAATATTCTTATAGTTACGGCTGCATCTTATATCGAACTCACGTTAATTTAGTTGGATTCTTTATAGCGAGCAACAGCTTCGCGGACGGATGTCAGTCCGAAAGCCTGCCGGCTCCAAGTCGACAGGGCGAAATATAATGATTTCAGAGGCATCATCGCCGGCACGGGCAGAAGCAAATCCGGCTGTTTCGCACTCAAAGAAGAAGTCGAGGGTATGCACATCAAAGCCGGAATAAGGATAGATATTAGGGAGGAAAAACAAGTAGCGGCAACTAGTAACATCAAGATTTGTCTCCTCTTTTATTTCACGGCAGACAGCGGCTTCCACCGTTTCAGCCATATCGACAAAGCCTTCCGGAAGATCCAGCGTATTCGCCTCCGGCGGATTTCCGTGCCGGACAACCAACAATTCACCTTGTGGATTTTTGATAAAGCAGGCTACAGCAGCTAAAGGATTGAAATAATACAGGTATTGTTAAATTAACATAGAATTATATCTTTGTCGGTTAATAAAAAAAGACAGAATCATGGATTGTCCAAAATGTGGTAGTAGCCATAAAAGCAAAGATGGTGCAGTGCCCGGACGTCAGCGTTACTTGTGCAGGCAATGCGGTTATCATTACACGGCAGTTCAGAAATCAGATGTAAAGCCGGCAGAGGTTCGCCGCATGGCATTGGAAATGTATTGGGAAGGCTCTTGGGGTTCCGGACTGTCGGTCGTTTGTTAAAAATCAGTTGCGGCACAGTCTGCCG
>LBCX01000524.1 GCA_001657575.1 Bacteroidales bacterium Barb4 | reverse complement strand
TGTTTTGATTCGTCTGCTTTATTGAAAAGTCCGCAAGTCTTAAAAAAGAAGACACGAAAAGATATTAAGGCGGTTACGGCACGGGGGTTCCACCTCTTCCCTTTCCGAACAGAGAAGTTAAGCCCCGTTACGCCGATGGTACTGCACGCAATGTGGGAGAGTAGGTAGCCGCCGTTTTTGACAGACAATCAGCACGGAAGAAGATTCGTACCGAAAGTACAAGAGAAAGAAAGCATGAAAATGCAAGGCGGGAAGAGGAGTCTGGTTCATTTGAACCGGCTCCTCTTTTTATTTGGGACAAGGGGAACATCTTGTTAAGCATTGCTAATCAAGTACATTTTCCCATATTTGCCGGAGAAAGCGTATGAATTGTCCCAAATGCAGCAACGAGAAAAAGAGAAAACAAAGGCAGGCAACGATTTTAAAACAGAAACGTTTAAGGATATTACGCATATTCCGAAGGAATGCAAGATTTCAGCCCCACATGAAGTGATTGGGAAGATGTAAAGAAAAGAGGAACAGAATTATAACATCAAGACTTATATAAATCAAAAAGTTATTAACATATAAATAATCATGACCTGTTATGCATTTAGCAAATATTAATTTGAATGTTGTTGATATTTTGGCATTGCTAATTAAGGATATTTAGCGTACCATTTCGATAATGCATGAATAATAACACAGACAGTTCCAACATCTCCACTTTCTTGGAATAGCATTTGGACTTTTTTCTCATTCCTGCCAAAAAGTGCCTGAATAAACTGTTGTATCCTTCCACCGTAAAGGTTTCCGCTTTGGTTTGCAGATGTTTTTCTTGGGGCATGATGCTCTCGCAAGGTTTCCAGTAATCACTTGCAATCTTGTTCATGTCATGGTGTTTTATTTTGTTCCAAAACTTTCCGGCCGTTTGACTGCTTCTGTCTCCGATGACAAAATCAGGGAACTTTTTTCCCGTTCTCTCAACGGCAACCCATATCCGACAACAGTTTTTTTTGAACCTGTGCATGAATGCATTTCGTCAACTTCTACAGTCTCTGCCTCTTTGCTTTCCACATTAAGTTCCCGTGTTTCTTTTCCGAATTTCCTGATCCGGTTCAA
>LBCX01000190.1 GCA_001657575.1 Bacteroidales bacterium Barb4 | reverse complement strand
GTGTGTGTGTGTGTGTGTGTGTGTGTTAGCATAATATCCCACTATGCCAAACATATCTGCCGTTTTAACAAAAAAGCTACACATCCCTCTTGCCATACTTCACTTTGTTTATATATAACCCGTATTCTAAACGGATGCAAAAATATATATAAATCTGAAAGCGGCAAATTATACCGACAGAGTCAACGCATTTAGAGTTTGAGCCCCGTCAATATACCCTATATATGGTATTTTACGGATTATTTAACAGTGTCATCTTTGCCTGCATAAAAAGTGCCCCCTTAGAAATCAGACTGCCATCGGACTTCGGGAGCACTTTGAAACTAAATACATTTAGAATCATGGCAAAGTTATGTAGATTTTTTCAGGTGGCACTCTTGGCGGCAACTTTTTCACTGCCTGCTTTTGCACAACAGGGCAAGATTGAGGGGCAGGTGCTGGAAGAACGGACGAATGAGCCGATTGCCGGGGCGGGTGTTTTCCTTGTCAATGAGAAAACGGGGGCGGTATCCGATGCGGACGGGAAGTTTACGATTATCGCACAATCGCTTCCCGCTTCCTTTTCGGTCAGTTATCTGGGTTATAAGACGGCAGAGGTGGATGTGTACGAATACACCGAGCCGCTTACCGTTTACCTTCGGGAGGATTGGAATTTGCAGAATGAGGTGGTGGTTATCGGTTACGGCACGCAGAAGCGGCGGGAACTGACAAGTGCCATTTCGACCGTGTCTAAAGAGCGTTTGACGCAGGTAACGCCTTCGCTGGAAACGGTATTGAGCGGGGCGGTTGCCGGATTGAATGTTTCGCAGACTTCCGGACAGCCGGGTGCCGCCTCTACCATTCGTATCCGCGGGGGTAATTCCATTACGGGCGGCAATGATCCGCTGTATGTGATTGACGGCTTTATCGTTTATAACGACCCGACGGCTACACGCACCGGTGCAGGGAAAGGCGATGCCGGACTGAACCCCTTAGCCAGCATCAACACGGGCGACATCGAATCCATCGAAGTGTTGAAAGACGTTTCCGCCACAGCCATCTACGGCTCGCGCGGTGCCAACGGGGTAATTATTATTACGACCCGGAAAGGGAAGAAGGGGGTAAACAACGTGAACTATCAAAGTACCTTCGGGTGGCAGACGATCCGTAAAAAGCTCGGCTTCCTGAACGCAAGGGAATGGGCAGAGTCCTATAACGAAATGCGCGTAGATGAAGGTCTCACGAGCGGCTTTATCCCCGAAAGCGAAATAGCGAAAGCCGGCAAAGGGTATGACTGGCAGGATGCCGCCTTGCAGGCGGGCTTCACGCAGGATCATCAGCTCTCCTTCAACGGCGGAACGGAGCACTCCCGCTATGCCCTGTCCGGCGGTTATGCCGATCAGGACGGTATCATCCGGGGGACGGACTACACCCGCTACAGCAGCCGTATCAATCTGGAACAGGATCTATTTTCCAAGTTCCGCATCGGAGTGAACGCATCAGGCTCTTTCTCCCAGCAGAACGGGCTGGTTGATCGCGGTGCCGCTGAAGTCCCCAACACGTGGGTAGCTGCTATCCGTATGCCGCCGCTTGTGCCGATATACAACGCCGACGGCGGCTTTAACTATGACAACCCGTATGTTTACCCCAACGCGGAAGGCCTCACGCTCAATCCCATCTCCGACCTTCTCAGCATAAAGGCATTGACGGAGAACACTCGCGTAACGGGTATCTTCTTTGCCGAATACAAGATACTGCCCGAACTGACGGCAAAGGTCAGCGTCGGCACGGACTTGAGCGTCACGAAGCAAAGCAATTATACCCCTTCCTTCTCTTCTCCGGGTACCGTTGACAAGGGCATCGCTGCTATCGGCAACAAGAACGTGTATGCTTGGCAGACGGAGTACACGTTGAATTACAGCAAGGTGTTTGACGGGGTTCATTCCGTAAGCGGCTTGGCAGGCTACACCTCGCAGCGTACCGACCGCAAGGCTTTCGCTGCCTCTTCCTACGGCTTCTCAAATGACGCCACAACGTACAACAGCCTACAGAGTGCCTCCACGCCTTACCTGCCTACGTCTTCGGCTTTCACGTCCACATTGATTTCTTACCTTGGGAGGGCAAGCTATTCCTACAATGAACGATACAACGTGACGGCAACGCTAAGAGCCGACGGCTCCTCCCGCTTTGCCAGGAATCACCATTGGGGATACTTCCCCTCGCTCGGCGTATCATGGAACATCGACAAGGAGCCATTCTTCGCCGACGGCAAGACGGTCAGCCATCTTCAACTCCGGTTGAGCGGCGGTACTGTTGGTAATCAGGAAATCGGCGACTTCCGGTTTATCGCCAACATTGTGCCGCAAACCTACTATTTCGGCGGTCAGCCCGTTACCGCTTTCATACCTGAAAACCTGTCCAACCCCGACTTGAAGTGGGAAACAACCTCGCAGTATAACATCGGAGCCAACGTCGGTTTTCTGGAGAACCGCCTGAACGTCGTGCTGGATGCCTACTACAAGAAGACCAGCGACCTGCTGCTGGAAGTGCCCGTCGAACGGGTGACCGGCTTTAAAACCGTGATGCGCAACATCGGCAGCGTATCCAACAAGGGGGTTGAGCTGGAAGTGGAAGGCAAGATTATTGAACGGAAGGACTTGAACTGGCGTGCCGCAGTAAACATCGCCCGCAACATCAACCGCATAGAAAGCCTCGGCAATGCCGATGAGTTCTTCCCTAATTTCTCCGGTGCTCTCACTTTGAACTATGTAAGCCCCCTTATCGTAAGGAAAGGAGAACCGCTCGGCAGTTTCTACGGCTTCGTCTTTGACGGTATCATACAGAAGGGGGAAGATGTATCCAAGCTCCCGATACCCGCCGCGGACACCGATAGAAGTCCGGGAAAGAACAAGTGGATTGATCAAAACGGAGACGGTATAGTGAATGAGGACGACAAGGTGATTCTCGGCAATTCACAGCCGAAGTTCACAGGAGGCTTCAACTCCTCGGTCGCCTATAAGCGCATTGACTTCTTCGTTGCCTTGCAGGGCAGCTACGGCAATAAGCTGTATAACGTATTGAGCAACCGGGCGGAGAAGACCTTCCCCTATTTCAATTCCCTTGCCACCGCAGCCGACCGCTGGACGGAGACAAACCCTTCCAATGAGCTTGCCAGGGCACAGAACTTGCCTTCAATCGTTCTGGACAACCGGTATATAGAGGATGCTTCCTTCCTCCGCGTAAAGAACATCTCAATAGGCTATACCTTCCCGCTCAAAAGCATCACGAAGGATGCCAAACTGAGGCTCTTTCTGTCCGCTCAAAACCTCTTCACCCTGACACCCTACAAAGGCTACGACCCGGAATCCAACCGTAACGGAATAGATGAAAGCAACGGTCTCTATCAAGGCGTTGACTTCGGTACCTATCCGTCCGCCAAGACTTTCCAATTCGGTGTAAACGTCACATTATAAATTAGCAACTGACGTTACGCAGAATGCCCCAAAGGGGCAAAAGATTTCAGCCCCACATGAAGCGAAGCGAAATGTGGGGTTAAGACAAGTACCTATTGATAAAGTTCTGAAAGAACGATACAAACTACAAACAATGATTTACAATGCAATATACATTATTCGGTTTATTCGGTTTATTCGGTCGTCCTTTCAGGACTTCCCTATCGGCATCACCGGTAACCCCACATTCCGCTACGCTCCATGTGGGGCTGAAATCTCTTGCCCTTTCAGGGCATCCATCTCTTGACCCTTTGGGGCATCCACATAACATAAATTAGTAAAACATATACAGATATGAAAAAGATATTTATAGCAACACTTGTCTCCGCTCTTTTCTTCTCCCTTGGTTGCGTAGAGCTTGACGTAAGCCCGAGCAGCTCCATCGACAAAGACAACTTCTACAGGACGGAAGCGGACGCCCTCGCGGCGGTAAACGGCGTTTACTCCATCCTGACAAATGCGCAAACCGAGTTCTTCGGCTTGTACAGCAACTCGTCGATTTATCTTGGCGACGTCATTACCGAGTACGCGAAAGCCGGTGCCAACACCAACAGCATGTTCATCCGCGAAGTGAGCACCGCCGACGTGCAGCCAAGCAATACATTCATGGAGGGCAGCTGGGCGGAATCCTATATCGGCATCAACCGCGCCAACCTCGTGATTGACCATTTATCCGACAGCGATTTGTCCGGCAATACGAAGGAACGCCTCATCAACGAAGCCAAGTTCCTTCGGGCACTGTTCTACTTCAACATCGTGCGCTGGTGGGGGGATGCCCCCCTTATCCTCCGCGAAGGCGAAGGCGAAGGTGCCCCCCGCGAAAAAAGGGATTTGCTGTATGCACAAATAGCAAAGGACTTTGAAGACGCCGCCGCCCTGCCCGACGATGCTTCCGGCAGGGCTACCGGCACAGCCGCTCTGGCTATCCTCTCCAAAGTCTATCTTACTTGGGCGCAAACCGACTCGGAACGGGGCAAAGTAGAACAGGCGGCGTTCTACAAAAAGTCCGTAGAGTATGCCGACCGCGTTATCAGCTCCGGCAAGTACAGCCTCGTGGAGAACGTCCTCGACAACTTTGATGTAACGAAGAAGAACGGTATCGAGCACATCTTCTCTATCCAGCACGGCGAGAAAGACAACGTTACCGGACACTGTACCTTCGCTATGGGCTGGTCGGACTCCGAACCCGTGATCATGCTGAACGACCTGAAGTTTTACGACCTCTTCGACGATGCCGACCAGCGGAAAGCGGGAAGCTATGCCAAGACGCTCTATAATCCGGCAGAGGACAACTTCTTCACCTTCAAAACGCCACTTTTCAGGAAGTACATTGACACCGTCAACTTTGCCGGCGACCAATATGCCGGGCGCAACACGAATACGGTCTATATCCGCTACGCGGAAGTGCTACTCATCAAAGCCGAATCGGAAAATGAACTCAACGGTGCGACCGCCCAAGCGTATGACGCCATCAACCAAGTGCGCCGTCGTGCCTACAAGCAGTTTCCCCTTACGGCAACATCGCCCTACGACCTTCCGGGCGGCTTGAGCAAAGACCAGTTCAGGGAAAAGTTGCAGGAAGAGCGTTTCTTGGAGTTTGTACTTGAAGGGCATCATTGGTTCGACCTCGTGCGCTGGCACAAGCTGGTGAAAACCGTAAAGCCCTATAAGCCGGCTGTATCGTTGAGAAACTACCTCTTCCCCTTGCCCGCCGATCAGATCAGGCTCAATCCCAACCTGACGCAGAACTGGGGCTATGACAGCGAAGAAGGCACAAACCCTTACAGCGGGTACGAGCAATAACGTACCTCCACACAGCTGGCTGTGTCACCTCACACCGCCGGCTGTGTCATCTCACACCGCGTTCAGGACAGACATTTTATTCTTTCCTTGATACCCCAACGGGGCAATAGATTTCAGCCTCACATGCAGCGAAGCGAAATGTGGGGTCAATGGAACGATTACCAATAAATTCTGAAAGAATGACCGACTATTATATGTTGCATCTTATATTTGCATCGTTCTTTCAGAACTTTCCTGATGACATTGCCCCCTGAAACCCCACTCCGCTTCGCTGCATGTGGGGCTGAAATCTCCAGTCTCTTCGGGACTTCAGCGTAACCCCTGACAGGATTTGACACCCTGTCAGGGGTTAAAAACCGATGAGACTGATACGTTTTATAACGGGTGTCCATTCTAACTTAACCCGTAGCGCATTTAGGCAATACAGATTTTTAAGTTGTTAATATTCTTGTTATTTAGTTTGTTAATCAATTAAATCACCGTCAGTGCCATTATTTTTGAGAGTATTCTGTTTTTGAACCCGTCAAAAGATTTGGCATGGTTTCTGCGAATCATGAATTGGTCACAGAGTTGCGAGAACAAGGTTTCCATTCGCTTTCCGGTTTTACGAAAGAGGAAATCCTGTTTTACATGTCCGTGC
>LBCX01000523.1 GCA_001657575.1 Bacteroidales bacterium Barb4 | reverse complement strand
CAATGCGCCTAAGGTTCGTCAGACTGTTGGCGATTGTCAGCGCCGTATAGTTTTTCTGCCGTAGGTACTGCCGAAAGCGTTCAAAATGCGGCCCTAGTATTGGATAGTCCTTGTCATCGACCTTCTTAATCCATGATTCCAAAGGTGTTATCTTTCGTTGATTTAAACGCGCAAACATGTGCCCACCCCGTGGGCACGCCATCAAACCAACCTCTTTGGTGATTGCCTACTCGGCGCAGAAACGCGCGCGCTTCGCACCATCGCGCGCCATATCTTACAGATAGGCGAAAAGGCGATGCCTGCGCTTGAACGCAACTAGTCTCTGCCGTAGGATGAACCCGTGGACCTTTCAAACCACCGGTAAAACCACCTTCGAGGTGGTTTTATCATTTAGCGAACCGCATGATAAACCTCCCCTGTCTTTCCGATTACATCTCGCAGCACCATCTGGCGCAGCTGAGAACTGATGGAACTGGAGGTGAACGGCTTCTGCCCGTTGTCGGAGGATCGTTGGATTAACTGGCCGAGGGTCAATCCCTGCTCCGATGATTGAATCATCGCGATGGCACGGCCGATGTTGCTATTCTTCACAGGTCCCTTGTAGCGTGGCCGGATCGTTCCCTTGGCCTTAGCCTTCACAATGATCGGCGCCTCCTCGACCATCACGTCGTAGGCAACCTTGAGGGCATCGCGCTTCTTGGAAAGCTTTGAGATGTCCCGATCCATTTCAGCGATCTTATGCTTCATGGATTCGAGAAAACTGGACATGGCACTGCCTTCTTTTGCCGTGGAGGCTGCCCGACGTCCATCATGCGGTCAACTGCGGTCACAAGCACTCGGCTAGCGAGTCGGTCGGAGAAAATCAAAGGCCGCCTTGAGAAAGCTCGCCCTCTCGGCACAAGCGGCTGCACGCTAATTGCTCAATAATCTAACAGACCCCGTCCAACTACTTGGTCCAGCGGCACTTACAGAAATTATCTCCGACCAGAGTGGAGCTTCTTCAATGCCTGCGCGGCTCCCGCGCCTACGCTCCGGATAATTCTCTTGTCCAAATAATGGGTGTTATCCCGATATCCGGATAATCGCTCACCGGCGGCTTAGG
>LBCX01000189.1 GCA_001657575.1 Bacteroidales bacterium Barb4 | reverse complement strand
ATTCCCATTGTGCAAAGTATATGCGAAGGAGGGGACAACGGTACGCCTGCCGCCCTCCGTCCGGATACGATGACCGGACAGGCATTCTACGACCTTGCCCGGCAGGTGGTCAAGCAAACGGCTTTCAGGGATGAACATCTGCGTCCGACCCTGCGGGTGCAGGTCAACGCCCCAAAGCGTAAAGTGACTACTTAGGCTGCGGGACTGCTTCCCACGAGGGTGGGAACTTACTTCCAACGGGGGTCGGAAGCACTCCTGCAGCTACGCCCCCGCATGAGCATCTCGAAGAGCCCGTGCTGATTGACGGGAACGCCCGCTTTTTTATGCCTCTAAGACGTGTGCCTGCGGTTGGCGGTTGAAAGCTGTTTCTTATCTTTGCCGCCGAAACTATTAAAGGAGGAACACAGTGTCAAAAGTTTATTTTACCAATTTAAGGACTACGCCGTCAAGCAACCTGCTGACGAAGATGGAGCGGCTCGTGAAGCGCGCCGGTATTGAAAGCATTGATTTCAAAGGGCAGTTTACGGCGGTCAAGATTCACTTCGGCGAGCCGGGCAACCTTGCCTTTATCCGTCCCAATTATGCGGCGCGGCTGGCAAACCTGCTCCGTTCGCTGGGCGGCAAGCCGTTTCTGACGGACAGCAACACGCTCTATTCCGGCGGACGCTCGAATGCGGTCGATCATTTACGGGCTGCGATGGAGAACGGTTTCAACCCCATTTCCGCACAGTGTGACGTGATTATCGCCGACGGGCTGAAGGGCACCGACTTCCGTGAAGTTCCCCTTGACGGTGAATATTGCAAGGCTCCTAAAATCGGGACGGCTATTGCGGATGCCGACATTGTGATAAGCATGAACCATTTCAAGGGGCACGAGCAGGCGGGTTTCGGCGGCGCATTGAAGAACCTCGGCATGGGAAGTGCCAGCAGAGGGGGCAAGATGGAGCTGCACTCATCCTCGCAACCTGTGATAGACAGGGAAGAATGTACCGGTTGCCGGATTTGCGAAAAGTATTGCGCGCACAAGGCTGTCAGCATCGGCG
This sequence comes from Bacteroidales bacterium Barb4, assembly GCA_001657575.1. Taxonomy (GTDB): domain Bacteria; phylum Bacteroidota; class Bacteroidia; order Bacteroidales; family Tannerellaceae; genus Barb7. The sequence continues at coordinate 4,894 of LBCX01000189.1, read as the reverse complement.
CGGACAAGATTGCCGAGATTGACTACGACAAATGTGTGGGTTGCGGGCAGTGCGTGGCTTTGTGCCAGTACAGTGCCGCCGTGATGGGCGAAGGCGATACGTCGGAAGTCCTCAACTGCAAAATCGCCGAATACACCAAAGCCGTGCTGGGCGACAAGCCCAACTTTCACATCAACTTTATCATGAACGTCTCCCCCGAATGTGACTGCTGGAATCACAACGATGCCGCCATCATTCCCGACCTTGGCATCCTCGCTTCGTTCGATCCTGTGGCACTTGACCAAGCTTGTGCCGACATGGTAACAAAAGCCCCTGCCCTCAGCGGAAACAGACTGGCGGAACATCATCCCCACGAACACCTCGAAGGCGAAGACAAATTTCACCTTATCCACCCGGACACGAATTGGCAATCCGGACTGGAACATGCGGAGAAAATTGGCATCGGAACGCGGGCGTATGAGTTGATAACTGTTTAATTATAGATACATTATGATTTACAGATTCCTGCTTTTATCGGATGAGGTTGATGACTTCAAACGCGAGATTCAGATTTCTTCGGAAGCTACGTTTCTTGATTTGCATAATGCAATTCTTGACTCGGTGAACTATGACAAGGATCAGATGACTTCTTTTTTCCTTTGTGATGACGATTGGACGAAGGGGGCAGAGGTTACGCTGGTGGAAATGGATACGTCTTCGGATGTGGACATTTTTCTGATGGAGAGCACCCGTCTGGACGAGTTGCTGGATGAAGAGCGGCAGAAGCTGCTGTTTGTGTTTGATTACATGACGGAGCGGGCGTTCTTTATGGAGCTGCGGGAGATTATTACGAGGAAAGACCTTACGGCGGCGGTTGTGTCGCAGTCGAGGGGGAAGGCTCCCGTTCGGGTGATTGATTTTGAGGAGTATGAGAACAAGCTGACGGCTTCTGCCGTAGGGGAGGAGTTTTACGGCGACTCGGAGTATAATCCGGATGAGTTGGATTTGGAAGGGTTTGACGTGCCGGACAACAGTGCGGAAAGTGTGTTTGATGATGAGCGGTACTGATGAAGACGCTTGTCGTCCTGCCGGGAGCGACGGGGGTCGGGAAGACAGAGGTTAGTTTACGGCTTGCGGAACGGTTCGGCTGTCCGGTTATATCGGCTGATTCGCGGCAGATATACAGGGAGTTGCCGATAGGGACGGCGGCACCGTTGGCTGAGGATTTGGCAAGGGTAAGGCATTATTTAGTGGGGACACATTCGCTGACGGATTATTACAGTGCAAGTTTGTTTGAAGAGGATGTGCTGCGGATTATGGAGGAGTTGCAGGGGGAAATAGCAGTAATGGCAGGCGGGTCGATGATGTATATGGATGCGGTTTGCAGGGGGATTGATGATATTCCTACGGTGAGTGATGCGGTTCGTACCGCCCTTTACGCTCAATTTGAGCGGGAGGGGCTTGGAGGGATTCTTGCCGAACTGAAAGATGCCGACCCGATACACTACGGGGAGGTTGATCAGGCTAATTATAAGCGGGTTATTCATGCTGTCGAAATTTGCCGGATGGCGGGGAGACCTTACTCTTCATTCCGGACGCGGACGGTTAAAAGCAGGGCGTTTCGTATAGTAAAGGTTGGACTGAGGCGCGAGCGGGGGGAGTTGTGCGAGCGGATTAATACCCGTGTGGATCAGATGATGGATACAGGGCTTTTGGAGGAGGCGCGGCGGGTATATCCGTACAGAGGATTGAATGCGCTGAATACAGTCGGATATAAGGAGTTGTTTCGTTATTTTGACGGGGAATGGACGTTGGAGGCTGCTGTAGAGAAGATGAAACGGAATACCCGTGTTTATGCGCGTAAGCAGATGACATGGTTCAAGAGGGATGAGGAGATTACGTGGTTTCATCCTGATCAAGAAGGGGAGATTATGGCGTTTGTTGCGGACAGGCTTTGATGGTCAAGACTGTGTAACAATCAGTTTGTGATTTTATTAACGGCAAATCTTACCACAGGGCCTGCAACAAGGATTTGCCAAAGCAAAGCTATCGGGAAGTTGACAGCAATGGTTTTTAACCATATAGACAAAAGATTGCCGCTTAAACCATCCTTGAAGATGAGCGTTGCAACCAAACTCATCATCGGGCACATCAATAAAACAGTTGAAAACTGTATAGCTAAAATAATGGTAATGGGGCGGTTGTTTTCACGGCTTACAAACCGAAAAGCCAATGCTCTTGCCAATCTGCCGGCAAACAGCGTTTCCAATGCAATAACAATAGTCATGAGCCAACACAATTCAAAGAACGGTATAGCGAACATATTCAAGCTAATGACGTTGGCGGCAATGATATGATTATACGACTCCATTCCAAAGACCATCATAAACGACATGAGAAGTGCAAAGACAACTTTTTGTAATGTAGTGACCGGCATATTGTTTTTCTTTATAAGAGAGTTATAGCTTGCAGGTGTCCCGAAGGGACAGAAGATTTCAGCCCCACATGAAGCGAAGCGGAATGTGGGGTTAATGGTGATGCCGATAAGGAAGTCCTGAAAGGACGACCGAATAATATATATTGCATTGTAAACCATCGTTTGCAGTTTGTATTGTTCTTTCAGAACTTATTGGTAACCGTTCTATTGACCCCACATTCCGCTTCGCTGCATGTGGGGCTGAAATCTTGCATTCCTTCGGAATGTGCGTAATATCCTTATCGTTAGACTGTTTCTCATATCGAACTCACATTATCTTAAATTGTTCAATCTTTGCGGGATCGGGATAGAAAGTGTTTGACAGTTTTGGCTGTCAGGAAGACAACGACCAATACCAAGATGATGAAGGCACCGGAGGGGACATTGAAGAGATAGGAAAGGAGCAGTCCGGTTACGCAGCCTGCGAAGCCGAGGGCTGTGCTTCCCCAGACAATTTTGCGGAAGTCGGAGGTGAAGATGTTTAGAGTAATCTGCGGCAGGGTGAGGAGGCTCATGAGGAGCATGATGCCTACCAGCCGGATGGAGAGGACGATAGTCAGGGCGATGAATAGCATCATGCCGTATTCTATGAGGCGGACGGGGAGACCTTGGGTGAGCGCAAAGTCGCGGTCGAAGGCGGTATATACTATTTCCCTGCGGAAGAGGGCGAAAAGGAGGATGAGAGTGAGGGCTAATGTGCCGACAAGGAGAATGTCTGAAGTGGCGATTGTGAGTATGTTGCCGAAGAGGTAGGCAGAGAGGTTGGGGGCGTATCCGGGGGTGAGGAAGATGAAGATGACGCCTAATGCCATTCCAAGCGACCAGATGCCGGCGATAGCGGAGTCTTCGCGGATGTTTTGCGTTTTGCTTGCCCATTCTACGCCGAAAGCAGAGAGGACGGAGAAGAGCATGGCTGTCCAGACTGGATTAACACCCAAATAGAAACCTAGCCCCAGTCCGCCGAAGGAGGCATGAGTGATTCCTCCGCTGATGAAGGCGAGGCGACGGGCGACAATGCAGGTGCCGACGATGCCGCAGGCTATGGCTGTCAGGAGACTGCCAATCAGGGCGTGTTGGAAGAAGGTGTAGTGCAGGATTTCCATTTGCTGGGGTTTAGCCGATTTGTCTGTCGCTTATCATCAGGAAGGCTTCGTCCCGCAGAGCGTCCGGGAGACTGACCGCCCGCAATTGCAGACTGTGCAACCAGCCGGAGACTTCGGTTTCACGGAGGGTGTAGAGGACTTCGCGAAACTCGTCTATAGACGGTTCATCGTAGGCAGAGGGATCCGTTCCGCGAAAGCGGTCAAGGTCTTCATCTTCATAATAGACTGTTTTTTTTGCGGCGGCTATCCGCAAGGTATCGCGTTCGCATATTTCATGTTGCCCGCAACAGGTTTCGGAGGGGGAGGGGATTTCGCCGTGTTCCGGTTGTTGGCGGAGGTTTCTGTTGCGCAGGCGGCTTGCAGCGGCGGCAAAGCAACCTAGGAGGAAGAGGGCGAGGAGGAAATGATACATGGGAGGACGATTAACGGTTCAAAGGTAAATGTTCTTTGGACATGGGCAATACATGGAAACGGCTTAGATGTAAGCGTTATAATACAACCTAATTTTATAGTTATGTCATTGAATAAGGTTTTGCTGATTGGGAATGTCGGGAAGGATCCTGAGATAAAGTATTTTGACAGTAATGTTGCGGTGGCTAATTTCTCTTTGGCTACGTCCGACAGAGGGTTTACGCGCGGGGATGGGACGGTTGTGCCTGAACGGACGGAGTGGCACAGTATTGTGGTGTGGCGCAGTCTGGTTCCCTTTGTGGAGAAGTGGGTGAGGAAGGGGTCTTCGCTTTATGTGGAGGGGAAATTGCGTACCCGGAATTATGAAGATGCTTCGGGGGTGAAGCGGTATGTGACGGAGGTTTATGCGGATCGGATAGAGTTTTATTCTTCGGGGGGGCGACCTGAGGGCGGTGTTTCCACTGCTTCTTCTGCCACTGTCGGGCAACAGCAACAGGGGCAGGTTGTTGCGCAGCAGGCGGGAGGGAGTCCTTCTGTGCCGGAGGCGACGGCGGAGGATGATTTGCCTTTTTGAAGGATTATGCTATTGCCTGCATGGATTAATGTATAGTTTTTTATACATAAGGCAAATTTAGGAAATCATCAGAGTTCTTGACGAACTTGGTACATTCAGTTCAAACTGACCGTCAATGTTGGTAATAGTACCAATCGCGGTACCCTTGACCATTACCGACGCCCCGATAACCGGTTCCCCGTCATCGGCGGAGAGAACAGTCCCCGTCACTCGCGTGTTTTGAGCAACCGCCATGCCTATGCTTATGGCAAAGCATAACAAGACATAAGTTAATCTTTTCATCATAAATACACTTTTATATTTAACACATTAATAACCTTCTTCTTATATCTGATGTTACGCACGGGCTAC
>LBCX01000522.1 GCA_001657575.1 Bacteroidales bacterium Barb4 | reverse complement strand
CTGCCGTTGCAACGATTTATTCCTTGCCTTTTCGGTCTGCAGGTTCAATTCCACAGCCTTCAGTTTCTCTGTTAACTGTTCTCCCTTGCTCTTCATAATTCTTTGTATCATAAATGAATAATGACACAAAGATAATGATTTTATTGACAGGAGGATTGCTTATTTTGGACACCCTACCCTTCAGGACGACCATGAAACATTAGATATAATAAACTAATTTGTATCATATACTTATTTCTATTATTTGTTTGTTTATAAGCTGATTTCGTAATTCTGTAATCCTTTTATTTCAGATATTCGGGCAAAACATTCGCTTTGCCTTTGATTTTTAATACTAAGAAAGAGGAAGAAGCTACTGAATTACCTCACTCTTCACGATAAACCACGCAAAAATTAAAAAATCCTTTGGCAGCAAACAAAAGATTACCTTCAGATAATAAATATTTATTAACTTTGTCATTCAATTCTATAGTGGGATACGACAAAACAGGAAACACCTCTTTGTCAAAATCTTTAACCTGCAAGTAATGCACTTCTCCGTTAGGTGTTTCTTTAAGATACACTCCCGTTTGAATGTCTGCTATCTCCTTTATATTTCTTTTCGAAATCATAATCTTGTAATCTGACTACAAAGATCAATTAATTTTTAAACAGAAAAATATTTCTAAGTATATTTTTACAAATAAGAATGATAAATGTATTGCTGTTCCATTACTTGTTTGTTTTCAGCCAAAGCCATATTTAGAAACTGTTTAAATTTCAAGATTTGTTTCTATAAGGAGCAAGTCCCTGTTGAATTATGATGTTTTTTATGACCGTAATTCCTGTTGGACTATGATATCGATGTGGCGTAGATGCCCTTCGGGTAGGGTGTCCAAAATAAGCAATCCTCCTGTCAATAAAATCATTATCTTTGTGTCATTATTCATTTATGATACAAAGAATTATGAAGAGCAAGGAAGAACAGTTAACAGAGAAATTGAAGGCTGCAGAATTGAACCTGCAGACCGAAAAGGCAAAGAATAAATCGTTGCAACGGCAGAACAGGTCGTTGGAGAACAGGTTGGGCACAGGCATGAAGCAATCGGAAGCATTGAAAGCGG
>LBCX01000521.1 GCA_001657575.1 Bacteroidales bacterium Barb4 | reverse complement strand
CGAAACAGCCCTCCGCCACTTTCAAGCGCGCACCTTCGCCCTCTGGGACACGCCCTTCTCACGCGGTCAAGCCGGCATCCCCATCAACGGACTGATATGGATGGGCGACAGCCAGACAATGCTGCAACAGATAAAAGAAAAGACCGCCGCCGGATTCCACTGCCTCAAACTCAAAATAGGAGCCATTGACTTTGAAGAAGAACTCAACCTCATACGCCAAATCCGCAAGCACTATCCCCCCGAAGAAATGGAAATACGTGCTGATGCCAACGGTGCCTTCCAACCTGCCGAAGCACTGTCCAAACTTTCCCGCCTTGCCGAATTGGGCATACATTCCGTAGAACAACCCATACGTCCCGGGCAATGGCAGGCAATGGCAGAACTCGCCGCCCGCTCCCCTCTGCCCATAGCCTTGGACGAAGAACTGATCGGCATCCGTACACCTGACGAAAAACGCCGCCTGCTCCAAACAATCCGCCCACCCTACATCATACTCAAACCTACCCTCCACGGCGGCATCACCGGTTGCACCGAATGGATCGAAGAAGCCCGCAAACTTCACATCAACTGGTGGATCACCTCCGCCCTCGAATCAAACATCGGACTCAATGCCATCGCTCAATGGTGCGCTACCCTGCGAAATCCTCTCCCGCAAGGACTCGGAACAGGCGCACTCTTCACTGCTAATATACCCCTTCCGCTCGCCGTCCGCAAAGACCGCCTGTGGTACGATAGAGTAGGGGAGAAGCCTCTTTTTCTCTCCGAATGGCTTGACGACTCCCCCTTCATCAGCCTCCAAACATCAGGCTCCACCGGAACACCCAAACAAATTACCGTCCGCAAACAGCAAATGACGCAAAGTGCTCTCGCAACCATCTCATACCTACGCCTTCGGTGCGGCGACAAAGCACTCTTCTGCCTCCCTCTCCAATACATCGCCGGCAAAATGATGCTCGTCCGCACCCTTGTCGCCGGACTGGATTTAACCATGACAACCCCCTCCGCACACCCCCTCGCAAACATTGACACTCCTCTGCACTTCGCCGCCATGACCCCCGCCCAAATATATGCCACCCTCCAAATACCCGAAGAAAAAGAACGTCT
>LBCX01000520.1 GCA_001657575.1 Bacteroidales bacterium Barb4 | reverse complement strand
TGTAAATAAATTTTGTATTATATAAGTACATCGGATGATTCATCATCATTAAAAAAACGCAAGGCGCGTACCTTGCGTTTTGCTTTGTTAGAGCGAATGGGGATTATTTATCCCTGACAACGAGTATTATTAAGATGATAACCCCGGCTAACCCCACGTATTCCATAACTCCTTTCATCATCGGATGTTTCACTCTAACAAGGACACGCTATGGTTCGTAAAGCAATCCATATGCCTCCTACGGAGAGTACCATCACACCTCTCCATAATATGTATGCCGGTTTCTTAAAAATTTAATAGTTTTTATTTAATAATAGCGTGAAACATTTTTCGTGATGGCGCATCTAGTCACTTAGTGAAAAAGCATATTACAAAATATTCGATCTTACATCGTTGAAATTAAAATCATGCGGTGAGAGATACTCGTCTCATCACTAGACGATACGCACACTCAAAGAATATAAATTAGCTTTATGTTTTGCCTAAATAACGCAACTACGGTTTTACAAGTAAGTATGTTGATTTCTCAATAATAATACATAATAGTATAGAGGTGAATCATATGGCTAAGAAATGTACTTGCAAAAAGTCTTGTAAATGCGCTCCTAAAAAAGCGGTTGCTAAGAAACCTGTTGCAAAAAAAGTCGCAAAGAAACCAGCTAAGAAATCTTCTAAGAAATAATAGCTTTCTTTATTATGAAAAAACCACGAGCAATCGTGGTTTTTGTTTTATCAATACTTCTTAATAGCTTGATTTTATTGCCTTAAATCCATGTTATTTTATTTTGATGAATTAAAATTCAACTACGTTATGAACAAATTTTGCGGTACGTTTTTGAGTGCGTATTGGTTGCTAAAATAAGCTCAATTGGTTGTCCTGTTCCAAATCATCTGTAATCCCTAGACGATCAAAAAGAGCGAGAATGGCCTTGGAAATTTTGGTACGGTTCGACAAGTCTTCGATCGAGATGAAGGGGCGTTCATTACGCGCATCGACGATGGATTGCGCCACTTTTTGACCTAAACCATCAATTGATGAAAACGGCGGTACAAGTGTTTTACCATTAATTGCAAACTTGGTCGCTTGCGATTTTTCAAGATTAAT
>LBCX01000188.1 GCA_001657575.1 Bacteroidales bacterium Barb4 | reverse complement strand
CCCTCCAATTCTGAAACGAGTCGCTTATCAGGGCATAAGGGGGAACGGTAACAATCGTATTGTCAAAGTTCCTGACCTTGACAGCCTGCAACGTCACATCTATCACCGTACCATTTGCGCCATACTTGTCCATCGTAATCCAATCGCCGGGTCGCAGCATATCATTCGCCGACAACTGTATCCCCGCAATAAAGCCCAGCAAAGAATCCTTAAACACCAGCATCAGCACCGCTGCCGATGCACCCAAACCGGCTATCAAAGCCCCCGGTGACTCATCCGTAAGCACAGCAATAATCACAATCAGCCCAATAAAGAAAGCCAGCACCTGCAACACCTGTACAAAGCCCTTGACCGACCTGCCCGGATGCCTGCGGTTGAAAAGATCGTTCGCCAGATTTAACGAAGAATTGACCACCCGAATCAAAACGACAATCATACAGATCACACAAATCCTTTGCAAGAACGCCAGCATCGCCGGCATCTCCTCCGGCGAAAACGCGGCAGGCAGGAGGGTATAAATAACAAGTGCGGGAATGACACTAATCAGTTTATGAATGATTCTCCTGTCGAATATCAGATCGTCCCAATCCGTCTTCGTGCGTACAGCCACGCGATAAAATACCCCCAAGATGATTTTACGCCCGACAAAATCCACCCCCGCAGCCACAGCAACAATCAGTATCAGGACAATCACATTATCCCACAGACGGGAGGCATCGTTTATAATCCCCCACTCAATAAGGCTTTGGTTCATCCACTCGTTTATCGCATTCATAACATTCATTGTATTCATACCGGAAGTCTTTGATTATACGGGCAAAAGTAGAAAAATCAGCCTTGCCCTTGTTTTTTTATCCGAAATAGTTGGAGGCATGGAAAAAGGGTCTATCTTTGCACCGCATTTGAGAGAAAATGTATCGGGCGTTTAGCTCAGCTGGTTCAGAGCATCTGCCTTACAAGCAGAGGGTCGGGGGTTCGAATCCCTCAACGCCCACATGATAATAAAGGGCTTACAGTAAAATGTAAGTCCTTTTTCTTTTATATGTTAATCGTTATTCACTGTGGAAATAGGAAAATACAACAAACTGACAATCGTCAAAGACCTTGACTTCGGGGTCTATCTGGACGGGGGAGAGGGACAGGAAATCCTGCTGCCCGCCCGCTATGTTCCCAAAAACGTGAAGCCCGGAGACGAAGTGGAAGTCTTTATTTACCATGACAACGAGGGGCGGCTGATAGCAACCACTGCCCGTCCGTATGCCATTGTCGGGGAGTTCCGCTATATGCGGGTGAAATCGGTGAACAACACCGGTGCTTTCCTTGATTGGGGACTGATGAAAGACCTGCTCGTCCCTTTCAGGGAACAGAAAATGCCGATGCAGGAAGGCAGAAGCTATCTGGTATATGTCCGTATCGACAACATTACAGGTCGCATCATGGCTACGGCGCGTATTGACAAATACCTTGATAATGTCGCCCCCGATTACACCTATAATCAGGAAGTAAACCTCCTGACAGCCGATCGCACCGATTTGGGTCGCCGTGTAATCATCAATAACCTGCATTTGGGCTTAGTCTATGCCGATGAGATATTCCGCCCTCTCGAAGAAGGCGAATCCGTCAAAGGCTATATCAAAGAAGTCCGCGAGGACGGGAAAATAGACGTCAGCCTTACCCCGCTGGGCTATGCCAAAACGGAAGGCGTCGCCGGCAACATCCTCGAAACGCTCAAAGCCAACAGCGGCTACCTCGATGTCTGCGACAAAACCGATCCCGACCGCATCCGCGTCCTTTTCCATTGCAGCAAAAAGGCTTTCAAGCAAGCTCTCGGTGCCCTTTATAAAAAACAGTTGATACAGATTGAAAAGGACGGCATACGGGCAAAGTAACCCTTTCAAAAACTAACAACCGAAGAGCTTCCTCTTTTGACATATCAGCAAACGCCTGCTGAATTTCAGCAAGGAAAGGGTGTAAGCCGTCAAATACCAGCCAAAGGAAATAAAGCCTGAACGGTAGGCATTTTTAATATTATACAGTTCCCCCTTTTCCATCGCCCGAATATTACCGGAAAGCCCGCTGTCGCCCCATCTTCTTTTCCCCGTTATACTTTTGGTTATGACTTCGTTCATCAAGATGCAATTCCGGTAGTATGTCAGCGGATAGAATAGCGAACATTCTTCAAAACCGGATCGCATGGACTCGTCAAATAATAACCCTGTATCATCAAGAGCCTTTTTCCGTATGACAACCGCTTGCGGGGAGAAATAGTTTTTCAGCACCATATCCTTTATACCGATAGGATTGACCCGTTTAAGGTTTTTGAAATAAGAGCCGTGAACCTCCTCGTGGGCACCTCCTGTTAAATCCGCCTGCGGATGATTTAACAGATAATCCATTTGCTTCTTTATCTTTCCGGGCAGCCATTTATCATCGGAATCATTGAAGGCTATAAATGTCCCCGAAGAGGCTTTGATGCCGGCGTTGCGAGCCGAAGCGGCACCTTTATTTGTCTGGCTGATAATCCGTATTTGCTCCGAGTACAAGGATGCTTCTTTGAACCGATACAGCTTTTCCAAGGAATCATCCGTTGAGCCGTCATCCACCAGAACAAGCTCCCAAGAATAATCCGTTGCACACAACTCACAAACGACAGAGTCTATACATTCCGCGATGGTCTTCCGGGAATTATAGACAGGAATGATAACCGAAATGTCCGTAACGCTCATGGCTGGTCGTGCGGGACGAACATGGAAACGTCCTTGCCGAAACTCAGCAGTTCGCGCACGATACTGGAACTGATGTGCGTATGTTCGGGTTCGGTGAAGAGGATAAAGGTTTCGATGCCTGAAATCATGCGGTTTACGTCGGCAATGGTTTTCTCGTACTCAAAGTCGTTTACCGTGCGGATGCCGCGCAGGATGAAGCGGGCGTTTTGAGCACGGGCGAAGTCGGTGGTCAGGATGTCGTAGGAGAGGACTTGTATGCGGGGGTCGTTCCGGTAGAGGCGGCGGATGGCGTCCATCCGTTCTTCCAGCGTGAAGCAGGTTTGCTTCCTGCTGTTGATGCCGACAGCGATGATTATTTCGTCCACAAGCTCCAAGCCGCGGTTTACGAGAGACTGATGCCCGATAGTGAAAGGGTCGAATGTGCCGGGGAAAAGTGCAGTGCGTTTCATGCGATGTCTTCTTCTATAACTAAGTTGTCGATAATAAATACCTGTCGTTGCATGGTGTTCTTGCCCATGTAAAACTCCAGCATGTCTTTGACGGAGTCTTCCTTTTTCATGGATACGGGGTCAAGACGAATGTCTTTGCCGATGAAGTGCTTGAACTCATCGGGAGATATTTCGCCCAAGCCTTTGAAGCGAGTGATTTCGGGATTGCGACCGGCTTCGCGAATGGCGTTTTGACGTTCTTCGTCGGTGTAGCAGTACCAAGTACGCTGCTTGTTCCGCACGCGAAAGAGCGGGGTTTGAAGGATATATACATGACCGCCTTTGATGAGGTCGGGGAAGAATTGCAGGAAGAAGGTAATGAGGAGCAGGCGGATGTGCATACCGTCCACATCGGCATCGGTGGCAATGATTACCTTGTTGTAGCGCAGACCTTCCAGCCCGTCTTCAATGTTAAGGGCGGCTTGGAGAAGGTTGAACTCTTCGTTTTCGTACACAATCTTCTTGGTGAGACCGAAACAGTTGAGGGGTTTGCCTCGGAGACTGAAAACGGCTTGAAGGTTGGGATCGCGGCTTTTGGTGATGGAACCGCTGGCAGAGTCGCCCTCAGTGATAAAGATAGAGGTGTCTTCGCGGCTTTCGCCTTTGGCTTCATTGAGGTGGGTGCGGCAGTCGCGCAGTTTCTTGTTGTGAAGATTAGCCTTTTTGGCACGCTCACGCGCCAGCTTGGTGACGCCAGCGATGGCTTTGCGCTCTTTTTCGGCGTCCTGTATTTTGCGGAGGAGAGTGTCGGAGGTGTCGGGGTTTTTGTGGAGATAGTTGTCAAGTTCCTTTTTGATGAAGTCGCTGATGAATTTGGCAACGGTGGAACCGTTGGGGCTGATGTCCCGCGAACCGAGCTTTGTTTTGGTCTGGCTTTCAAAAACAGGCTCTTCCACTTTGATGCTGACGGCGGCGACGATGCCGGCGCGGATGTCGGAGTATTCAAAGTTCTTGTTGTAGTATTCCTTGATGACACGACCGACGGTTTCGCGGAAGGCGGACAGGTGGGTACCGCCCTGCGTGGTATGCTGCCCGTTTACGAAGGAATAGTATTCTTCGCCGTACTGGTTGCTGTGGGTGATGACCACTTCGATGTCTTCCCCTTTCAAATGGATGGCGGGATAGAGGGCTTCCGAAGTCATGTATTCGTTGAGAAGATCGACAAGCCCGTTGCGGGAAAAGAACTTCTTATCGTTGAAATGAATGGTGAGACCGGAGTTCAGATAGACGTAGTTTTTCAGGAGCGTCTCGATAAACTCATCCTTATATTCGTACCCCTTGAAAATCTCCCTGTCCGGCTGAAAACAGATAAGCGTCCCGTTGCTATCCCCCGCAGGGACAATCTCCGACTCCTCCCGTATAACCGCCCTGTCATACACGACCCGCTTGCTCTCCCCGTCGCGAAAGGCGGTGATTTGGAAAAAGGTGCTCAACGCATTGACCGCCTTGATGCCCACCCCGTTCAGCCCGACCGACTTCTTGAAAGCCTTGCTGTCGTACTTCGCCCCCGTGTTCATCTTGCTTGACACATCCACCACCTTGCCCAAAGGGATGCCGCGCCCGTAATCGCGCACCGTAATGATGCCGTCCTGCACAGTCACTTCTATCTTCTTCCCGTACCCCATCATATATTCATCGATGGAGTTGTCCAACACCTCTTTCAGCAGCACATAAATCCCGTCGTCGGCATACGTCCCGTCGCCGAGTTTTCCGATATACATACCCGGTCGGCGGCGGATATGCTCCATCCAGTCAAGAGTTTTTATATCCTCATCATTGTAGGCGGTCTCTTGTTGTGTCACTGTATTCAGTTCGTTCATTTGGGCAGGGCTTTAATGGGCAGGGCGCGCAAAAATACGGCTTATCAGGCACAGATTACGCAGATTACACAGAGAATATCTTAATTGGAGTATCCTGAAAGGATACCGGATTTCAGCCCAACATACAGCGCAGCGGAATGTGGGGGAATGTGAGGGAATGTGGGGTTACAAGGGCGACACCGTAGGGGAGTTCTGAAAGAACGATATATTCTGTCATCCTTTCAGGATACCCTTGGGTCGCCCTTTACGTAAACCCCGCTTTACGTGGGGCTGAAATCCTATATCCTGAAAGGATACCCTTTAATCCTGCATTCCTGTAAAAAGAGAATGGGACGTCTCACGACGTCCCATCTCGAACATATCTATTTTAACTTAATTAGAAAACGTTGTAATCGGAACCCCTAACAGGGTTTCAAACCCTGTTAGGGGTAAAACTCACGTTTATCGAACGATAAACTTCGTAACCGTCTTACCGGCATTCAAAATATAGAAGCCCGGAGTCAAAGCTACTTCCTTCTGCACTTCATCGCCTGATACCGTAAACTTGGCGGCAATCCTGCCGTTCAGCGATACGATCGTGGCGATTGCGCCGTCAAGGTTCGTCAGTCTCAGTATGCCGTTGGCGTAGGATACCGATGCCGCAGAGGCGGTTACAACTTCATTGCCCGTGTAGTCGAAGATGTTAATTGTCTTCGTGCGCGTCGTGCCTGTGAAGTTGATGTTCTTCGCGATAGTCGTGCCGTTGCCGTTGGTAGGCGACACTTCTATGGTTGCCTGCTTGCGGTTGGTGATCAAGCCCGTGACGATGTCAAAGCTCTTTTTCGGGAGCACTACGTTGCCCAGTTTGATTACCACCGCTTCCTCTATGGATGCGAGGGCATCGTTATGGTCTTCGCTATAGAGGAGCG
>LBCX01000187.1 GCA_001657575.1 Bacteroidales bacterium Barb4 | reverse complement strand
CATGCAGCGTAGCGGAATGTGGGGTTAAAGATGAAGTCGGTAAGTAAGTCCTCAAAAGGACGACCGAATTATATCGCATTGTAAACCATCGTTTATGTATCGTTCTTTCAGTACTTTACTGATATACATTTGTCTTAACCCCACATTCCGCTGCGCTGCATGTGGGGCTGAAATCTTTAGCCCCTTCGGGGCGTCTGCGTAACATCAGTAGCTGCTATTTTTCAACTGTAAAGTTGGATATAGTCACCAAACTTAAATAATCATGAGAACATTTAATCATGTGGGTATTGTTACCACAGAGAAGAAGGAAGGTGCCGTGTTGAACGGCGGTTTGAACGTATGGCTGACCGATTACGGTAAGAGTCCCAACCGGATTGAATGGCTGAAATTCGAGAAGGGCAGTTGTCTGCCGGAACTGGTGCAGACGCAGACGCACACGGCTTATACCGTTCCCGACCTTGCGAAAGAGCTGAAAGGCAAGAAGGTTATTTTCGGCCCTGCCGTATGTGATGAACATCTGACCATCGCCTTTATTGAAGAGGAAGGCATTGCGGTTGAACTTATGGAAATCCAGTGAGCTTGGGTGCAGAAGCAACTATTAAGAAATACTTAATAGTCCAAAACGATTAAAGATTAATAATACTATGGCTGATTGTAAAACGAAGTTTATCAATGACCAGATGCAGGTGACTGCCGAACTGCTGGAAGGGTATGTGCTGGCTTACGGCGACAAGGTGAAGCTGGGGGGTGAGCATATTGTTGTGCGTACCTGTCCGAAAAGTAAGGAGAAAGTGGCGATTGTGACGTTGGGTGGTTCGGGGCATGAGCCTGCACTGAGCGGGTTTGTGGGCGAAGGGATGCTGGACTGCTCGGTAGTGGGCGATGTGTTTGCCGCTCCGGGGGCGCAGCGTTTGTTTCAGGCATTGCAATTGATGTCGCGTGAGGCAGGTATCCTGCTGGTGGTGTTGAATCATGCCGGCGATGTGATGAGTGCCAATATGGCTTGCCAATTGGCGGAACGCGCCGGTATTAAGGTGAAGCGGATTCTTACGCATGATGATATTAGTGCCGGTATCGGTGCTCCCGATGATGACCGTCGCGGGTTGGCGGGCTGTGTGCCTTTGTTTAAGGTGATAGGTGCCGCTGCCGAAGAAGGGAAGTCACTGGATGAGTTGGTTGAGATTGGCGAACGCTACAACAGCAAAGTGGCTACGTTGGCTGTGGCTATGCGCTCCTGCACGCATCCGCAGAACAATGCGGTGATTTCCGAACTGCCTGCCGGCATCATGGAGATTGGCATGGGGCAACACGGCGAAGGCGGCGGCGGACAAATGCCGCTGGTATCCGCCGATGACACTGCCGTCCGGATGATTGACCTTCTCTGCCGTCAATTACAGCCGAAGACGGGCGACAAGCTAATGCTTATCATTAATGGTGTAGGGGCAACGACTCACATGGAGTTGAGCATCGTTTTCCGCAAAGCGCACAAGGAACTGACCGCTCGCGGCTATGAAATAGCCGAGTCCCGCATTCAGGAGATACTGACCGTGCAGGAACAAGCCGGCTTCCAACTGATTATCGCCATCCTTGATGATGACCATATTCGATATTTCAAGCAACGGGCAGATGCCCCTTATTGGACAACCATCGGCAAATAAGCCATGAAGCAGCTGACAGTAGAAACTTTCAAAGCTATGCTGGGCAATGCCCTGCGCCGTGTCAAAGAGCGGGAAGATGAGTTTTCCAAATTGGACGCTGTGATTGGCGACGGTGATCATGGCACGGCTATCGTGACTGCCCTTACCGTCGCCGTCAAGGCTGCCACTGCCGAAGGCAACGAACTCAAGGCTGTGCTGAACGACATAGGTTTTGGCATCATGTTGGAGACAAGCGGTTCGACAAGCACCCTTCTGGGTGCTTTCTTCTTGGGTATGGGCGACCATGCGGCAGAAACTGTACCGGATGCCGCCGGTGTGAAGGCTATGTTTGCCGGAGGTCTTGCCAACATCCGCCTGCAAACCAAAGCAAAACAGGGCGACAAGACCATGATGGATGTCCTGATTCCCGCTGTGGAAGCCATGAACGCCTGCTCGTCAGACGACATCGGAGATATTTTGCAAGTCGGAGCTGACGCCGCCTTGCAAGGCGCAAAAGCAACTATAGACATGCAAGCCCGTTTCGGTCGTGCCCGCAACTATGGCGAACGCTCCATCGGTCACGCCGACAGCGGTGCCGTCTCTTGGAGCTGCCTGTTTGCGGCATTCGCCGAAGCGGCAAAGAATTGAACCAATAAAACACACCCGCAAACAGTATGGCAGACTTAGACGATTTAAGGGAAGGAGCTGAGTTCGGTCTCAACGAAACCTTCGTCCCGCAAGGCTTCCACGTAAAGGGAGCCGCCCATTTGCCTTGGGGCATGAAAGACCGCTTGTCCCGCATCTTCAATCCCCAAACAGGTCGCACGGTGATGCTCGCTTTCGACCATGGCTTTATCATGGGGCCGACTTCCGGTGTGGAGCGTATTGACTTAAACATTATCCCGCTGACCGTATATGCAGACTGCCTGATGTGTACCCGCGGCATCTTGCAAACCTCTGTCCCTCCTTCCCTGAACAAGCCCGTATGCCTCCGCTCGGATGCGGGAACTACTATCCTGACGGAGTTGAACGACAATGTATTGATAGATGTGGAAGACGCCATCCGTCTGAATGCTTCGGCGATGGCTGTCATGCTGGCAATCGGCGACCCAGTCTTTGAAGCGAAAACGATTGCCAATTTATACAAAGCCGTTGACAGGGGCAGCCGTTACAACATCCCCATCATGGGTGTCACGGCAGTCGGCAAGCAGATGACCCGCGATGCCCGTTACTTCGGGCTGGCTTCCCGCGTATGCGCCGAAAACGGGGCAAGCATTGTGAAGACTTACTATTGCGAGGGTTTCGAGAAAGTAGCTGCCGCCTGCCCCGTCCCCGTAGTCATTGCCGGAGGCAAGAAGTTGCCTGAAAAAGAGGCGTTGGAATTGTGCTACAATGCTATCAACGATGGTGCCGCCGGTGTGGACATGGGGCGCAATGTGTTTCAAAGCGTTTCACCGGCAGTCATGATTCAGGCGATACACGCGGTTGTACATGACGGGCTTACGCCGAAGCAGGGGTATGAATTGTTTATGGATTTATCTTAAAAACGCATGTTTATTCTACTGTTGAACTTGAAGAGCAGGTGATTTTTTAACAGTGTCATTCACTCTTGACCTTGTTTATCAGAGGTAGAGCGGAACGAAAAATACCCCTATCGGGAGAAGTGAAGAACTCTTCATACGGACGGAGATATAACTCACGTTGCGCAAATGCCCTAAAAGGGCAAAAGATTCCAGTCCCACATTCCGCTTTTTATTTTTTAGCTCAAAAATGATAATTCTTTTTTCATTCTATCTTCCCACACTTGATATTCAACACTATCGTGATTAACACGACTAAAATATTGCAAATCTTGCTTTTTCTCTAAATCGTCTGTTTCTACACTATTTAGACGGGAACGAGTTCTATAATTAGTCTCAATAAAATTCCTGATGTTTTCCATCATTTCTTGTAAACATTCTTCACGTATTTTAAAAATATGTGTTGCTTTCGATTTCTCAAATTCAGCACTTTCCCATATTAAATAAACATTGCCTTTCCCATCCGGAATTGGAAAGAGAAATGATATATCTCGGTATTGTTCTGTAACTAATTCCTGTACATCAACAGCATTGTATGGTGAGTTTTGACTTGCCAAAAAATTGATACATGAGTTACGAGCCGCCACATTGTGAATGATTTTTGTTACTTGACTTGAAGATATATCAGTACGCCTCTCACTTGTTCCATTTTTATGAATTTCAGCAAATACTATTTTTACTTCAATATCATCTAATCCAACAATATCCAAAATGTGATAGTTGTTATCTATTGTAACAATAATATCATTTATTCGCCTGTTATTGAAATATTCTTGTGTCAATAAATTCCATTCTTCACGCGCCACTTCCCATTTGTAATCCTCTGTTGCTGTTGTTTTGTCGAGAAATACTTCTATTGCGCCTTGCTTGTAATAAAGGTTACGCCATTTACATTTATAAATCTTTGAACTTTCGGTTTCTTCCAAAAGCTCTGCCTTTGGAATTTGGCTTATAAATTTTTGTAGGCGTTCTTCTTCTGCATATTCTTTCACTCGTTTATTAAACAGTTTTCGCTCGTCATTTGATAATTGCCAAGCAACTTGTACAAATTCAAAATAATTGTAATAACTATTAAGTCCGTTTAACCACAAATAAAGCCTGTCTATTTTGGAGATATTGGGATATGCTTTTCCAAATAGTTCATTATAGAGGTCTTCATATTTATTTTTTATAATATTCAGTAAATTATATTCTTTTATGTATTCAATAAAATCAAAATCAAGAAAATTATCTTCAAATAACATCTTATATTTATAGTCGTCACTCGCTTTTTCATAAGCAGCTTTCAGAAAACCTTCTTTAGCTTTTTCATCTATCTTGTCGGATTTGACAATTGATTTTATTTTGTTGTATTTCCATTCTTTATCTTTAACATTCCAACTATTATCATGCTCAATTTTTCCAAGTTTTGATAAATATTGTTGCAAAAGTTTGAATTGTACTTCCGGAATATCAATCAAATAATCTTCAAACAGCATTTGGTATTTATAGTCGTCACTTGCTTCTTCATAAGCGGCTTTACTGTAATCTGATAAATATTGTTCCAAAAGTTCGGATTGTATTTCAAGTGTTTGTTTTGAAATATCAATCAAACAATCTTCAAACAGCATTTTATATTTGCAATCGACACTTGCTTTTTCATAAGCGGCTTTCAGAAAATCGTCTTTAATTTTTTCATCAATCTTACCAGATTGTGCGATTGCTGTGATTTTATTATATTTCCATTCTACATATTTAACATTCAGACTATTATCACGCTCAATTTTTCCAAGTACCGATAAATATTGTTGTAAAAGTTCAGATTGAGTTTTTTCATTCACATGCTGCAAATCTTCGATTAGTTCAAATTTCTTGTATCGAATTGCTGTAAGTCGTCCTTCTTGAGTTCTGCTCTCAAATACACAAAAATCCTTTTCATTAAGGATAACGGTTTTCAAAGCATTTTTTTTATGCAAGAAAAACTCTGAATTATCGGAAGTTTTAACAACTCCAAATCCTTTTTCATTGTTATACCATTGAACAATACCTATTAGAAGGTTGTTATCTGTTTGCTTATCTGTTTTTTCTGTCTTTTTTACTAATACAATCTCACTTGCTTGATACATGCCTTCCTTTTTTTGGGAAGGAATAAGAAAGAATTGCACTTCATCTCCTTTATCAAGTTTTTCCTCGGTTAAAATTTCGGATTTGTGAAAATAAATATCTCCAAATCCGGAGTTAATAAATCCAAATAAACCATTGTACATTTTGATTATACCTTTTACCTTTATTTTCTCCATAAAATATTTCTTTTTGATTATTTATTATTTTCATAAATCTCAACAACATCCTCAGGAGAGAGGTAATAGCTCTGCGGGAACTACGTCAATTCCGGCGACTAAATTATCACAAAACGATAAAAGCGAAACAACAAAAGATTTTTCCCCAGATTTTTCCCCCTCAAAAAAAAAATCTCCCGCCGCAGGATAGCGACGGGAGATTTTACTTAGTTAATCACGACCGTGATGGCATTGCTCCAGGGACCGTCGCCGTTGACATTGCTCCAACAGCAGATGAAGGTGTAGAACTCGCCCTGCTCGTCGTGGGAGAAAGGCACTTTCTGACGGGTTCGCGTAAACTCGTCCAGCATCACCATTTCCTCCTCTGTCCACGGCTGTTTGCCCTTCTTGTACTTGATTTTGTAGCTCGTGGCTTCCGGCGGCTTGGCGAGCTTGCCGTTGTTTTGCGCACGAAGGGTAAAGAGCAGAAAGCCT
>LBCX01000519.1 GCA_001657575.1 Bacteroidales bacterium Barb4 | reverse complement strand
TGGTCGCGGTCAGCGCGCTGGGCGCGGTGCTTCCGGAGAGCGTGCAGCTCGAGGTAACCGTTGCCGACAATTCTACGTTTTGGTCGACGGCGTGGGCAGGGACGGTGATGAGGGAAAGGACAAGCGCGCAGCAAGCCTTGCGCGGGAAAAGCTTACGCATGGATAAACTCCACCAAACTGGACACGGACGTTGCGGAATGAAATGCGCTCTGTGCCGGGGTGGTAGGCGTACTCCTTCAATATGGATGGCGATATTTGTACGGCATACGTTGGCTTTGGAAAGTGCTGTTTGTGCTGCAACCTCACGATCGGTGAATCCTGTTGCAGAATGGCAATGCGTGGAGGTTATGAGGCGCAGTGTGCGGTGTAACGGGATCTGATGGAGGGCCAGGAACAACCGCGGCGTGGCCTTCGGTAAGGATGTCATCAAGGGCGGCGAGCAGCCCGCGTGATGTTCGGGCTGGTCTGAGGCCTCAAGGAGGCATTCTCATTGTTCGGGCAAGTGGCCGTGATGGCACGCTGGTGCGAAGGCTATTTCTGCTTCGCAGCTTGGAATGCTGCGGTGATGGCAGCAATGACCTCTTGGCCGCTTGCGCCGGGTGGTGAAACGAGGGTGCCCGCCTCTTCCTGGAAGCCCGAAGCGATCAGCGAGGAGAGTAGTCTCCGGTGAAGGGCCTCATCGTCTTGGGCTGCTATTAAGAGGTGGGGGTATTCCTTGATTCGGAGGTGTTTGGTGGACATGCCTACCGGTCGCGCTCTGTATCGGTTTCTGAGCCCGTGTCCGCGGATGGCTCAATGACTTTGTGGTCGGATGGGATAATTGCTCCGGAAGCTTTGTCGTGCAGCGTTCCCGCCTTGGGGTCGAACTCGTAGTCCTTGCCGAGAACGTTGATGGTTTTGTTGCCTGCTTTTGCCTGGGGTGCAAGCGCCTCTCTTTTTGCTAGGGCAATGTCGATGCGATGTCCGGCTTCGTGTGTGGCCTCAAGCTGTTTGCTGATGTTTTCCAAGACAGGCTTCGGGATTTGTGGAAGTTTAAGCGAGGTGGGCTTGCTGGCGAGAACCTCTAAGGCATGGTCGATGCCGTGTTCGCCTGCAAATTTCAGGAGACGCT
>LBCX01000186.1 GCA_001657575.1 Bacteroidales bacterium Barb4 | reverse complement strand
ACCGAGTATTTTCTGTTGTGCAACCCCTACCCCATTTTCCCCGAACATTTCACCATCTCCTCACGTGAACACGCGGCGCAGGAAATCCTCCCCCGCTTCGCCGACTTCCTCGACCTGTCCCGCCAACTGGAAGCCTGCACCGTCTTCTACAACGGTCCGAAAAGCGGTGCCTCCGCCCCCGACCATCTGCACTTCCAAGCCGTCACCCGCCGCCGAATGCCTGTCGAACGGGAATTGAACGAACAGCTGAGCCGCTCCCGACTCGTCTTGGAAACCTCCGGCGGCAGGCTCTACACCCTCACCGATTACCTGCACAACTGCTTTGTCATCAAAGCCCGAACAAGGGAAACGGCTACCGCCCTGTTCCGCACCGTCTATAACGCCCTGGACATCGAGCCGGACGAAACGGAACCGAAAATGAACCTCTTCGCCCTCTGCGACCGGCAAGAGGGGCAGACGCTCATCCTTGTCCCCCGCCGCCGTCACCGCCCTTGGCAATGCGCCGCCGAAGGGGCGGACAAATTCCTTTCAAGTCCCGGTGCGGCAGACATGGGCGGGCTTTTTATAACGGTAAGAAAAGAAGACTTTGAGCGATTGACGCCTGACATCCTGCGAGATATATATGGTCAGGTCTGCTATTCGGATGCGGATATGGGGCGGGCTGTCGAGCGCATTAAATACATGAACCCCAAACATTGACAGAAGAATGACAGATTTTACAGACAAACAGATAGAACGGTACAGCCGCCACATCCTCTTGCAGGACATCGGCGCAGAGGGTCAGGAGAAGATATGCAACGGCAAAGTGCTGGTTGTCGGTGCCGGCGGATTGGGTTCGCCCGTCCTGCTCTATCTGGCTGCCGCCGGAGTGGGGACGTTGGGAGTGATAGACGGGGATACCGTCGATTTAAGCAACCTGCAACGGCAGGTGATTCATTTCACCCCCGACACGGGCAAGCCCAAAGTCATCTCTGCAAAAGAGAAAATCAACCGGCTCAATCCGGATGTAAACGTGATTGCCTGCCATGAACGGCTTACCGCCGGCAATGCCCTTGATATTATTAAAGACTATGATTTCATTGTGGACGGTACGGATAATTTCCCCGTCAAATTCCTGATAAACGATGCTTGCGTATTAGCCGGCAAGCCTTTCTCGCACGGAGGCATCCTCCGCTTTGAGGGGCAAACGCTGACGCATCTGCCCGGCACAGCCTGCTACCGCTGCCTGTTCCACAGTCCCCCGCCTCCGGACGCCGCCCCGTCCTGCTCACAATCCGGTGTGCTTGGTGCCGTTGCCGGTATGCTCGGAACCATACAGGCGGCAGAAGTGCTCAAATTCTTGACAGGCACCGGCGAACTGTTGACCAACCGCCTGCTGACCTTCAATGCCAAGACGATGCACTTCCAAACAATCACCCTCAAAAAGAATCCGAACTGTCCGGTCTGCGGCGCACATCCGACCATAACGGAATTGACGGCGACAGACGGACGAACCGCCTGTACTGTGGGGCTGAAATCTTGCATTCCTTCGGAATGTGCGTAATATCCTTGTAGTTACAACTGTCTCTTATTCAGAATTCACGTTAATACATCTATCCGCTCCGACCTCATCAATAAAGTTCCGGTCATGCGATATGACTAATAGCGTGCCCTCAAACGCCTTTACGGCGGCAGTCAGGATATCCTGACTGTGTATATCAAGGTTGTTTGTCGGTTCATCCAGTATCAGCAGGTCGGGAGTATTGTCGCTGACGGACAGGCAACAGAGGAGCAGTTTCATTTTTTCGCCACCGCTGAGGGCTTCGCATGGGCGATTCCACACTTCGCTGGAAAGTTGGTGGTGATGCAGCAGCTTTTTCAACTCATGTTCCGGCAGCTGACGATCGTTGAACTGCTGGACTTGCTCGAAAACGGACAGCCGGCGGTTGATGACGGTATATTCCTGATCAATGCAGAAGTGACGGAAGTCTGCGGTAAACAATTCACCCGTAAGGGGCTGCAAACGGCAAGTAATGAGCTTAAGCAGGGTTGTTTTTCCGCTGCCGTTGTTTCCCTCAATGCGTATCCTGTCGCCCGAACGGATTTGAAAGGTCAGGGGCGATTGCCAAAGGGGTTCTTCCCCATAAGAGAAGTTTATCTGTCGCGTTTCTACCAAGATTTTGCCTTTATGCAGGCCGGATTGGCTCAGGTCTGTTTTCAATACTTCCTGTTCCCGGATCTGCTGCCTGATTTGTTTCAGACTTTCGGACAAGACGGCGATTTTCTCGTTCTGACTGTCGTTCAATTTGGCGGAACTCTGTTCGGCTTTGCTTTTAAGACCGCCGGCAACGATGCGGGGCAATGCCTTTTTCTGCTGTCGGGCTTTCCCGCCGGCTTCTTTCTTTTGGCGTTGTTCGGCAATTTCCCTTGCTTTTTGCCGGTTTTGCTTCAATGTCTTTTCTTTTTCTTTCAGCTGGGATTGCAGAGCAAGCCGTTTCCCGTCTTTTTGTGTTTTATAAAAATCATAATTGCCGCCGTATGTTTCCATTGAGTTCTTGCTCAGTTCCAGCGTTGTATCAAACAGGTTCAACAACGTGCGGTCATGACTGACGGCGAGAATGGTGCTCCGGCTTTTTCCGATAAAATCATACAAAACCGTCCGGCTCTCTGCATCAAGATGGTTGGAGGGTTCATCAAGGAGAATGATTGCCGGCGAATGCACAAGGATGCCCGAAAGGAACACCTTTGTCTTTTCGCCTCCGCTTAGCGATTTCAGCGGTTGCGACAGTTGCAGGTGTTGTATGTTCCAGAACGACAGGGCGGACTGCACCCGTTCCTCGATGTCCCAATCGTCATCTAATTGTTTGAGGTTGTCGGAAGATACATTGCCGTTGAGAATGTCATGCAGGGCGTTTATTTTTTCCCCGACTCCCAAGACTTCGGCAAGGGTATAGTTATCATATTGCCCCGTGTGTTGGGGCACGTAATAAGGTGTTTCGGAAAGGATGATTTCGCCTTCCGACGGAGGAAACTGACGAGTGATGATTTTTAACAGGGTCGATTTGCCGCTGCCATTGTTCCCGACCAGAGCCGCTTTTTGTCCCTTGACGACAGAAAAGTTGACGGTTGAAAATAAAAGTTCTCCGTTGGGATGTATATAGGAAAGGGATTTTACGATAATACTCATTAATAATTGATAATTGAATGGATAAAAGGCACGGAATGACACAATCCATGTCTTCCGTGCCTTTCATAGTAAAAAGCAATCAATCTCCCGCTATCAGCCGAAGATGCTCCAAGAAACCGTCAGCCCTGCCATGACAATGGCAACCATGCTCATCAGTTTGATAAGGATGTTGAGGCTGGGGCCTGATGTGTCTTTGAAGGGGTCGCCGACGGTGTCGCCCACGACGGTAGCTTTGTGGCAGTCGCTGCCCTTGCCGCCGAAGTTGCCTTCTTCCACGTACTTCTTGGCGTTGTCCCAGGCACCGCCTGCGTTAGCCATGAAGACAGCCAGCACGAAACCCGTGCTCAATCCGCCGATCAGCAGTCCGACCACTCCCGTCACACCGAATACGAAGCCCGTCAGTATCGGCGTTACGATAGCCAGTACGGAGGGAACGACCATTTCCTGCTGTGCGCCTTTGGTGGAGATTTCCACGCAACGGGCATAGTCAGGTTCGGCTTCCCCTGTGAGGATGCCTTTGATGTCGCGGAACTGACGGCGCACTTCTTCCACCATCTTGCCTGCCGCACGTCCGACGGCGTTCATCGTTAAGCCGCAGAATACGAAGGACATCATGGAGCCGATGAATACGCCGGACAATACCTTCGGATTCATCAGCGTAACGTCGTAGAAAGTCATAAAGTCGGTAAACGTTGCCTTGGCAGTGTCCAATATGCGTCCGTCAGCCATTTCCATCGTGGTTTGTCCGAGTCGCACCAAGCCGATTTTGATTTCCTCTATATAAGAAGCTAGCAGAGCCAAGCCCGTCAGAGCGGCAGAGCCGATGGCGAAGCCTTTACCGGTGGCAGCTGTCGTATTGCCCAGCGAGTCGAGCGCATCCGTGCGTTTGCGCACTTCCTTGCCCAAAGCCGCCATTTCGGCATTGCCGCCTGCATTGTCGGCAATAGGCCCGTAGGCATCGGTAGCCAATGTGATACCCAGCGTGGAAAGCATGCCCACGGCGGCGATACCTATTCCGTACAATCCCATTCCCGTATTGTTAAAATCAAAGCCCGAAGCAAACAGGAACGAGCAGATAATCCCCACAACAACAGACAGCACGGGAATAGCCGTAGAAAGCATACCCAAGCCCAGCCCGGAGATGATGACCGTAGCCGGTCCCGTCTGCCCTGCGGCGGATACGAGCTGTGTCGGCTTGTAGGATTGTGAAGTGTAATATTCGGTCGCCTGCCCGATCACGATGCCGACCAGCAAGCCGACAACTACGGAACCGCTCAGCCACATCCAGTTTTCTATCTCAAGGAAATAAAGGATACCGAAGGTGGAAATGGCAATCAGCACGGAACTCAGGTTCGTACCTACGGCAAGTGCTTTAAGCAGCTGTTTGATATTCGCATTTTCGCTCGTCCGTACCGAGAAGATACCGATAATCGACAGGATAATACCCACTGCGGCAATCAGCATCGGCGCAATGATTGCCTTGTATTGCAGTTCCACGTCTCCGGAAGCAACAAAGGCGGCGGCACCCAGTGCGGCGGTTGCCAGAATGGAGCCGCAATAGGATTCGTAGAGGTCGGCACCCATGCCGGCTACGTCGCCCACGTTGTCGCCCACGTTGTCGGCAATCGTGGCAGGGTTGCGGGGGTCGTCTTCCGGTATGCCGGCTTCCACTTTTCCGACAAGGTCGGCACCCACATCAGCCGCTTTCGTATAGATACCCCCGCCCACACGGGCAAAGAGGGCTTGCGTGGAAGCACCCATCCCGAAGGTAAGCATCGTCGTGGTGATAATGGTCAGCTTGTGCGTAGGATCCAGTGCATCCGCCGGAATAACAACGTTCAACAGCCAGTACCAGAAGGATATATCCAGCAATCCCAGCCCGACAACCACCAGCCCCATCACCGCACCGCTGCGGAAAGCAACCTGCAAACCCTTGTTCAACGAAGTACGGGCAGCATTCGCCGTCCTCGCCGAAGCATAGGTCGCCGTTTTCATCCCCAGAAAACCGGCAAGCCCCGAAAAGAACCCGCCCGTAAGGAAGGCAACCGGCACCCACTCGTTCTGCACATGAAAGACGTAAGCCATGAGACTGAACAGTGCGACAAGCACCAGAAAGACCAGACCGACCACCTTGTACTGCTGCTTCAGGTACGACATCGCACCTTCCCTGACATACGAGGCAATCTTAGCCATCAGCTCCGTCCCTTCGCTCTCCCGCATCATCTGCTTGAAGAAGAACAGCGCAAACCCCAGGGCTACGACTGACGCAACCGGGATCACCCAAAAAATAGAAGTAATCATTGCTATGAATTTATGATTATTAAATAAAAACCGCCTCCGTGAAGAGGCTCAAAAACGGCGGCGAAAGTAATAATAAATAGCAGGGAAAATACAACTCAGTTACTTAATGTCATTTTTATATCCTGTTTTTTATACTTTTGTCGCCAAATCATCAGTTAAACTAACTTATTGCTTTTTAAGGCAGATTATAACTGACGTTACGCTAATTCCGAACGAATAATCACACCTTTCCTCATAAGAGCCGCCAGATATATAACTTTGGTGACTATATCTGACTTTACAGTTGAAAAAATAGCTATGCAAATGCCCCAAAGGGGCAAGAGATTTCAGCCCCACATTTACCCCTAACACGGTAGCGTATCTTATCCTGACGGCAGGGTTGCGGAATGGGCGGATACAGGGAAGTCCTGCAAGGACGCCCGATTTCAGCCCCACATGAAGCGTAGCGGAATGTGGGGTCATAAGAACGGCACAGGCAAAGGAGTTCTGAAAGAACGATAAATATATATATTGTTACAGGTT
>LBCX01000518.1 GCA_001657575.1 Bacteroidales bacterium Barb4 | reverse complement strand
GGGAATTTATCCCTGCGGAAAAACATTTGCAAACTAAGGCGGAGACATTTACCGTTGAGGGATACAACAGTAGAATCCGGCATTATTTGGCAAGGTTCAAGCGGAAAGGGAAATGTTATGGCAAAGCGGAACACATGATTGAAAAGTCTTTGAATTTATTGTTTTTAAAGCTCAATAATGAATCGACTATATTTAATTAACAATACCACATTCCACATCTGTTATTTGGGAAGTGATCCCTGTTCGGGTACTGCCGGCATCTGTTGATATCGCCGCACCGGTTATATCTGGGGATAACAATACTTCGGGTACGGCTGTTATCTTATCAGATTTATTTTTCCTGACCTGTGCAAAGACAATTATCTCCTGCCCGGACATTGGCATGCAAAGCCTGTCATTACCCTTACTCCCGGAGGATATCCCTTTCGGCATTGCTAACTAAGAATGCTTTCCTATATTTGCAGAAAAAAAGAGTATGAATTGTCCCAAATGCAGCAGCGAAAAAAAGATAAAATCGGGTGTTGCCAAAGGCAAACAACGTTATAAATGCAAAGACTGCGGATATAATTATACGGCTCAGCCAAGCCTGATTCGATAAAGAAACAGGCTCTCCGCCTATACCTTGAAGGCTCGGGCTTCCGTTCAATCGGAAGACTGTTGGGAGTAAGCAGCGTTTCGGCTTTGAACCGGATCAGGAAATTCGGAAAAGAAACACAGGCACTTAATTTGGAAAACAAGGAGGCAGAAATTGTAGAAGTTGACGAAATGCATTCATGCACAGGTTCAAAAAAAACTGTTGTTGGATATGGATTGCCGTTGAGAGAACGGGAAAAAAGTTCCCTGATTTTGTCACCGGAGACAGAAGCAGTCAAACGGCCGGAAAGTTTTGGAACAAAATAAAACACCATGACATGAACAGGATGGCAAGTGATTACTGGAAACCTTGCGAGAAGAGCATCATACCCACAGAAAAACATCTGCAAACCAAAGCGGAAACCTTTACGACAGAAGGATACAACAGTTTGTTCAGGCACTTTTTGGCAGGAATGAGAAGAAAGTCCAAATGCTGTTCCAAGAAAGTGGAGATGTTGGAACTGTCTGTGTCATTATTCA
>LBCX01000517.1 GCA_001657575.1 Bacteroidales bacterium Barb4 | reverse complement strand
ATGACACTAAAACATTAATTAGCGCCATTGAAGAATTTCAAAAAATATTTAATGTCCACTCAATCAAATTGATCGCTGACAAAGGATTGAATAGTGGTGCTAATTTAGAGTACCTAGTTTCACATAATCATCAGTTTATTGTCAGCCAAAAAGTCCGTGGAAAGAGCGAAAAATTCATTGACAAAATATTGGACGAAAATGATTATGTATACATGTCTAATAATTCAAGTTTTAAGATTAAAGATTTTAAATGGTCACGTAAAGATGATCAATGTGAAGCCTATTTAAAAACATGCGGAAAAACAATGTTAGAGAAAATAAATAACGCACCAACTTACCGAGTGATTTCATGATATTCAGAAAATTTTGCTGCCAGAGAGAAATACAAACGTGGAAATATTGAAGAGTTAATTCAATCGTTTATTGACTCACCAGCAAAGTTGAATGCTAGCAATGCCCATGGTGTAAAACGTTATTTAAAAGAAACTGTTTACGATAAACAAACCGGTGAAGTTAATGAAAGTAACGCGAAATTAATTAGTATTGATCGAACGAAATATGAGCGAGATGTTGCACTAGATGGATACTATTCACTAATTACTAATGACTTTAGTTCATCTCCTGAAGAATTGATTAATCAATACCGTGGATTAACAAAAATAGAAGAGACATTTCGCGTAATCAAATCCGATCTGGAAGGCAGACCCGTATACGTTTGAACAGATAAGCATATTCGCGGACACTTTTTAGTGTGCTTTCTTGCACTAACCATAATTAGAATTTTACAAAAAAAGATGAATTGAAAATATAGCGCAGAAGTGATTGCTAATGCGTTGAAATCTGCTACATGTGATTTACTTGGCAACGGCATATATAAATTTCAAAAACAAACCAATGCATACATCGACATTGCAAAAACATTAAAACTGGAATTGAATTATAGCTTCCAAAAAGAAGAGATTATCACTAAGAAGATAATAAAGTTTATTACATCAAATTTTAAAATGTAGTTACATCATCTACAAAATTAGAGGAATCATTTTTGTTGATTTTATTGACATTAATGAATGTTGCACCAAATTATCTCCTAAAGACAGGAATCAAGCAACTTATT
>LBCX01000516.1 GCA_001657575.1 Bacteroidales bacterium Barb4 | reverse complement strand
AGGGTCCTCGTCCCCGCTCGGGCTTTGGTGGCGAGCCGCCCGGCGACGATGGGTTTGTGGCCTCAACCGCGGTTAAGAAAAAGCGTCGATATCTCGTTCCTGGAAATCGCGCTCAGTTGAGGAAAGCCATGGCGCGCAAGTGCCCTGGCATGGTCGGTGAGCTTGTCGCCGTGTGCGCGAAGCAATCGATTGACGCTTATTTGGTCGACGAGCAGATCGATCTTGTTCTCTATGTTTGCTATCGCACAGCTTGTGAGCAAGGGTTAGATGCAGGACGAGAGGCCCTGCAACAAAAGATGACCCTGATCAAAGACTACGTCGAAAGCGCGAAGCGTGACCCGTACGGTTGGGACGTTGTTTGAGCTCTGTGTCCTAGATTTCGGCTTTTGATGGATCCATGGGGCGGACACACCTCCAAGTGCCGGTGATAGAGTTGTAGGCCGCGGCAATGCAACCCTGCCTGCCGTAACCTCTCCACTTTCGGGATACCGATCGGCCGACCGTCAGTGCCTTTGCAGACAGCAAGCCATTGGACGCCTCGATTCCGAGGTGTGAGGATGTGCCATGGCAAAAAAATCACCGACCCTTGCGCAGCTGGTCTCAAAGAAGATCGGTCAGATTGACAGGGAAATGTGGACGCTGGCTCTGGAGCGACGAGATCTGGCCGAGGCGTTGGACGGGCTCAACAGGGGGAGGCTTCCAGCGAGGTCCAACAAGGGCTTTGAGAAATATGATCTCGAGTTCAAGGCCGCGGTTATGAAGCATGTTCGCTTCCCGACTGCATTGAAATCGCACTCTAAGAAGACGGCATAATAAATGGCCACACCCTTGCGGATGTGGCCAATGACACTTGGCTTACTTAAGCGGCCTCTTGCGTGTCTTGCGCTCCTTCGGTGAGGAAGGTGGGAAGGCTATCTTCGACGCCATCATCGCTGCGGTCGTCTTCGTGGTCCGCAGCCTTGGAAGTCGCTTGTATGCGTAGAGCTTCAGGCAACCACCCTTTACCCTCGATGAGACGTTCGGCCTCCTTGGCCATGGGCTCCTTCTTCATGTGCGCGATGAGCAACTTGGTGTCCTCGCCGCGGGCCTGCTCCACAGCTTCAAGGATGCGGTCCTTGG
>LBCX01000515.1 GCA_001657575.1 Bacteroidales bacterium Barb4 | reverse complement strand
GTGTTCACGCTGCCTGCCGTTGTATCGCCGTAGGAGGTCAGACGCTTGAGATTGTCGTAGGTATAGGTGTTCGTTTTCCCCGTCCGGTTGTCGGTTTGGGAAAGGAGGTTGCCGGTAAGTCTGTCGAAATCGTAGGTGACGTCCATGATTCCTTCGATTGCCTGCCGGACGGGTATGCCTGTTTTGGAGTATTCACAGGTGTGACGCAGCCTGCCGCCGATGAGGGCGGAGGTGGTATGTCCGATGGCGTTGGCTTCGTTCAGGCGGTAAACGGATGCACCGTTCCAGAACTGTTCGATGACTTCGCCGACTGCCCGTGTGCAGGTTTCTTCGCCCAGCCTTCCCCTGTCGGATGTGTAGGTTATGCAGGTAACCTCGCCTGTTGCTCCGTAGGTGATTTCCTCCAGGAGAAACTGACCGCCGTCATACCGCCTTTGCGTCAGGAGGCGTCCCGTAGGGTCGTAGGTGTATTCCGTTCCGCTGCCGTTGCTGCTGCGGATGGTTTCAACATCCCCGTCGGAGGTATAGGTATAGGCAACGGTGTCTTCGGCAGAGACGGAAGTCAGCTGCCGGCGGAAGCGGTCGTAGGTTGCCGAGAAGGTGCGCCCGTCGGCATCCGTTTCCCTGATGACGTTGCCTGCGGCATCGTATTCTATGAGGTTGCTGCCGAAGGACGGGTCGGTCTGACCGGTGGGGCGACCGTATTTGTCGTAGTGAAAAACGGTCGTGATGTTGCCCGGGGCGACGGTCTTTTCGGGGCTGCCGTCGGCGCGGGTGAAGTAGTCCACCGTGCCGGACGGGTCGGTGACGGAGGTCATCACATCCTTGGGGCTGTACTTGGTGGCTTTCCTCGTTGCGCCGACTGTTACGGTTGTTTTACGACCGTCGTACTCCGTTTCCGTTATGCTGCCCTCCGGGGTGATGCCCTTCACGGGGCGGTCATAGCGGTCGTACACGAGGGAGTCAAACAGGAGGGGATTGTCTCCTTCAGCCTTAACAGGGGTTGGAACACTGTTAGGGCTTGATTGCGGTTGGGCAGAACAAATGCCAAAACCAAGTAAACAGCAGAGAGAGATGGTTTTTAGATGATTTTTCATGGGGACTAGTCTGTTTATGTAAACCGT
>LBCX01000514.1 GCA_001657575.1 Bacteroidales bacterium Barb4 | reverse complement strand
CCCCGCCATATTGTTGCAGGGCAAGCAGGCAATCGCCCGCCTTGCGGAAGTAACGGGCGGCGGAGGCGAGGGCGTTTCCCCGCAAAGCCGTTTCTGCGGCGGCTTTGTAAAGCTCACAGCCCTTTCCGGGTCGGTTTGTCTGCTCGTTAATATAGGCGGCTTCTGCCTGAGCGGAGACTTGCAAAACGGTGTCGGCAGAGAGTACGGCACGCCTGTACAGCTGTTCCGCACAGACCAGCGCGGCTGCATACTGTAAATCCGCGTCGCCAATGCTTTCCGCGCGTTCTGTGACGGTACGAATGGCGGCAGCTTCCTTTTCCCTGTTGATTGCCATGCCGTTGTCGCGGAAATCAAAGGTGAAGGCGTTGCTTTTTTCGCCGGCGGAGAGCCAGAAGGTTATTTGTGTGGACGGGGAGTTTTTCAGGCTGTTGTCCAGCGCGGTTTGTACGATACGGTAAAGAGCGGCGGCTTCTTCGGGTGCTGCAGCTTGTTCTTTTTGCACACAAGGCGTTATGTCCCGTTCAAACACGAGCAGGTCGTTGCATACATCGTTGTGAAGCGTGTTTGCCATGCGCTCGCGCTCATCTTCCAGTCCGTCGATTTTCTTTTTCAGCAAATGCTGCTCGGTGCTTGCTTTCAACTGTTCATATTCATGCGCTTTTTGTCCGGCGGGCATACAACAGCAGAAGGGTAAGCGTCAGCAGGCAGGAAAGGAGAAGGATATAGCGGGTGCGCCGCTTGAGATTGCCGGTTTCCTGCGCCAGCGACTGCAATCTTGCATCGTCCAACAGGGTTACCGCCTCCGGCGTGGCATAAACGGACAGCATTTCCATAAACTTCCGTTGCACTCCATGTGGGGCTGAAATCCGGCGTTCTTTCAGGACTCCCTGACGGTGTCGTTCCTTGTGTAATCCTACATTCCGCTGACCCCACATTCCGCTGCGCTCCATGTGGGGCTGAAATCTCTTGCCCTTTCAGGGTTGCCTTGTGTCGCCCTTTCCGTAACGCTGCCGTCAGGATAAGATATGCTACCATCAGGATAAGATACGCAGCCGTCAGGATAAGAGGCGAAGTGCCCGTCTGAATCTCCTAAACATTTAGGAGATTCTCCTAAGCGTTTAGGAGAT
>LBCX01000185.1 GCA_001657575.1 Bacteroidales bacterium Barb4 | reverse complement strand
GCTGAAATCCTGTATCCTTTCAGGATACCCCTGCTGATGTCATCCCTTAACCCCACATTCCCCGACGTTTTACATCGGGCTGAAATCCTGTATCCTTTCAGGATACCCCTGCTGATGTCATCCCTTAACCCCACATTCCCCGACGTTTTACGTCGGGCTGAAATCTCTTGCCCCTTCGGGGCATCTGCATAGCTTTTTTTAACTGTAAAGTCAGATATAGTCACCTAAATCATTTCACTATAATCTTATTGGTATAATTTATCCCGCTTGCATTTATCAGATAAATCCCCGAAGATAAATGAACAGGATATTGATTATCCCCTTTCAATCGGGCAATTATCCTGCCCGTTAAAGATGTTATCGTGATTAAGCCGTCATATCCGGCAACCGTTACCATTCCGTTAGTGTAATATATTTGCCGGTCATTTATTATAGCCGAACTTAATGTGTTTTCAACCAAGAATCCTTGCCATGTTCTGCCATAATTATTCCCGTATTCTTTAAGTACATACACTTTGCAATCGGACGATATTCCGGCAAAAGCACTACTGCCAACGGTTGCCACATCAGGCTCAGACCATTTAAGATTAATCTTTTTCAAATTAACACAATTCGCAAAAGATTCATTTCCCATACTGGTTATACTAATCGGAATCGTTAATGATGTAATTTTTTTATGACCTGTAAAAGCATTCTTATTAATGGATGTTACGGTATAAGTTTTCTTATCGTAAATAATGCTTGACGGTATGATAACATCAGAGGCTCCCGTATATATATTGCCTATGGAAACACCATTATTAATGGCTACAGAAGCAGTCGATTGATCGGGATTGAAATCATAAGCAATACCGCCGAATATGCCGATGAAATGCCCTGCTTCGGCAGGTACTTCCGGTGCATTGGGCTGATTGGATGAAGGCCGATTGGGATATACCTGATCAGGATATTCCGGTCTGTCAGGTTCGTTGGGAAGTGCAGGCTCATCGGGTTGTACAGGCTCTTCCGGAACAACTACCGGTGTTTCAGGGTCTTTTGGCTCTTCCGGAACTACCACCGGTATTTCCGGATCTTCAGGCTCTTCCGGTGTTTCCGGTATTTCCGGTTTTATATAACCTCCTACCACTGTAAGCCCCTGCCAGGTTGTACCAAATACGCTTTCAGTGCCTGACAATACATGAACTTTACAATCTGACGGTATATTTGAAAATGCGTTGGGATCTACTGTTACAAGTTTCGGATCGGTAAATTCAACATAGATATTTCTTAAATTCTTACAATCGGCAAAAGCAAAACCGCTAATACTTTTTAAGTTTTCCCCGAATGTAATTGATTCAATCGAGTTAGCTGAACGAAAAGCATTATAACCGATATTTACCACATTGGGTATCGTTATACCGGTTAAAGAAGAACATTCATAAAAAGCAAATGATTCGATATTTGTTATCGTGTTTGGTAAAGAGATTGTCTTTATATTATCATATCCGTAAAAAGCTTTTTCGCTGATTTTTACTACGGGATAATCATATTTATTATAATTAACGAACGGAAGTATTATAATATTATTCAAGCTTGTATTATTGAGATTTACTGCAGCTGTCAAATTAATATTATTAAAAGAATAACTAATATCTTTCTCTTCTACCTTAATTCCTTCCCATTTGTCTCCATAATCAAAAGCATGTACAGGTACATGCACCAAACATTTATCGGACACTCCCGCAAAAGCATCCGCTCCAACTCTTGCTACTTTCGGATCTGTCCAAAAAACAGCAATATCCTTTAATTTAGGACAATTATAAAAAGCTTGATTTTCAATTAGAATAACCCCTTCACCTATGCTGACCTTTTCAAGATTTACACATCCGGAAAAAGCAGATTCATCAATCTCTTTTATACTATTAGGCAAACGTATGGAAGTAATGTGCTTATTTCCCTCAAAAGCAAATGAACTAATGGATGTCACAGCGTAGCTTCTGCCATTATCAAAAACAGTTCCGGGTATTGCTATATCCGGTAGCATATAATCACTATTCCTTTCTATGGAAGCCGTAAAAGTATTGTTATTATAATGATAGGAAAAATTATAATTACTCACTAATAATCCCAGCCAGTCGGGTTTATAATTAGCGGCATATTCCAAAGGTGCATGAACCCGGCATATTGAAGACAATCCAAAAAACACAAAATCTCCGGCTGTTACCCTGTCGGGATAATCCCATTCAAGATAAATGTTCATCATTTTTTTACAATCTGCAAAAGCATATTCACCAATGCGAGTTACGCTTTTCGGTATTGTAATGGAATCAAGCTCCCCGCATCCTCGAAAACAACTGTATTCCAGATTTTCTACCTTGTCGGGAATATGTATGAATTTTAACGCTGTACAGTTATAAAAAGTACCGGCTTCAACATCTGTTATATTTGCAGGAAGTTTTACGGAAGTTAAATTGATACATTCAGCAAAAGCAAACGGTCCAATATTGGTTATGGTATTGGGTAAAGTTATGGAAACAATATTATCATTTTGTTGGAAAGCTCCTTGGATAATGGCTGTTACAGTGTAATTTTTCCCTTGATAATTAATAGTGTCAGGTATTTTAACCTCATAATTTGTATAATCCGCCCAACTGCTGTGACCGTTGTTGGTTGATACCGAAGCTGTATAATCATTATGGAATATGTAAGTTATATTATCAAATACATAATCGGGAGCATACGCTATAAGATCATAAACAACGCTGAATCCATACCATTTGTATTCAACAGCAGGATCAGAGTCTTTAAATAAATGAAGTCTGCTGCCTTCGGGAACTTTAGTAAAAGCAGTCATGTTAATGCGTAATCCATAAGTAGCAGCATTGTAATAATAAATATCTTCTATATTATTACAATTTTCAAAAGCAAAGTCTCCAATATGTATAAGACTCTGTGGAAGAGTTATTGACTTTAGAGAAGAACAGTCTGCAAACACTCTCCCCGCAGCAAACCCTGTTGTTCCTTCTTCAAAAATAATAGACTCCACGGAAGAACAGCCCATAAAAGCATAATATCCTATGGTTAACATATTACTCGGAATAGTTATGGATTTTATAGATGTACAGTTTCGAAAGGCATCGCCGCCTATAGAAAAACATTTGTCACCTATAATAGTAGAAACAGTAACAGCCTCAAGCATAAGGCATCCTTGAAAAGCCCAAGAGCCCACCTCTTTTATGGAACCGGAAATATCTACGGATTTTAACGATTTGCAGTATCTAAACGTACCGTCGTTAATGACGGATACGCCGGAAGGAATATTGATTGACGTTAACTCTTGACATTCAGAAAAGGCATTCTTTCCAATTGACTCTATGCCGGCGGGGAGAATGACGTTTGTTATACCTTTTATATCGGAAAAAGCTGCATCGGCAATCTTTGTCACCTTAAAGGGCAGCTTAAGGGACAATAGTATGGAGGAGTCGTAGACAAAATCCCGGATTACAAGATCAGTATCGGGATAAAGAACTCCATATTTACTATAAACACTGACATCTACAGTCGCTGTCAGTGTGTTCCAATCTAAGTCATAATGAATAAAACCATGATCTACAACTGGAATAGGTTCCCATTTTTCAACGAAAACTCTTTGAAAAATCGGATCCATCACATTCGACGACCACTCCACCACCACTTCTGAAGATTTAATACCTAATCTGGTTTTTCCGTCATAATATCTGGTTTTTCCGTCATAATATGGTGAAATAGCTGGGGGGGAGGGGGTATTCCATTTTAATATAGTCCTTGTGTCGGGATGGTTGTCTTTTTCATAATTTTGTAAAGTTCCGGGAGGCACGGAAAGGATACAACCATCACTTAGCGGCATATTCCAAAAGGCATCATCAGCCACCACTACTTCGTCCAGCTGTTGCCAGGAAACATATATGAATTTTAACTTTTTACAAGAATCGAAAGCCTTCGAACGAATATATTTGACACTTCTTGGTATGACTATTTGTTCCAGATTGCTGTGGTCATTCATATAAAAGGCCTGTTCTCCAATTATATTTACATCATAATCTATTCTGCCATAACTGATAACTGGCGGCAGTATGAGTACAACTTTGGATCTTTTTTCATGTACACCAAGTACTATAGCATAATTATCAGAATTATCTATACTTTCCAACTTATACAGAACGGAATCAACCCATATCTCCACTGCCCCGGCTTTTATTGAAAAGCCGAAAATAAATGATGCCAACAATACTAACTGAATCAACCTTTTCATTTCAGGCTATTTTTATTGTTTGTTTTTGCTGTCAAATTCTTTCCGCCGGATAAAGAAACGTTCCTTCCCCGCTTTCAATCACCAGCTCATTCCTCTCTGCCTCTTCCAGAAAGCCGACAATTTGCGCATCGACGTTGAAACTTTTCGCTATGCCGATCACTTCGGGGGCGTGTTCGGGGGCAAGATAGATTTCCATCCGGTGTCCCATGTTAAAAACCTGATACATCTCCCTCCAGCCCGTCCCGCTCTGTTCCTGTATGATGCGGAAAAGGGGAGGAAGGGGGAAGAGACTGTTCTTTATCACCCGCTTGTTTTTCACAAAGTGCATCACCTTTGTCTGTGCGCCTCCCGTGCAATGCACCATGCCGTGAACGTGCGGACGCAGCCTGTCCAACACCTGCCTGACAATCGGAGCATACGTGCGCGTAGGGGAAAGCACCATCTTGCCTGCCGTCATGCCGAGTTCCTCAATCGTGTCGGTCAGTCGCAATCCGCCCGAATACACCAGATTGCCGGGGATAGCGGCATCATAGCTTTCGGGATACTTCGCCGCCAGATAGCGGGCAAACAGGTCATGGCGCGCGGAAGTCAGCCCGTTGCTGCCCATGCCGCTGTTGTACTCCCGTTCGTAAGTCGCCTTTCCGAAGGAAGCCAGCCCTACAATGACATCGCCGGCTTGTATGTTCCTGTTGTCAATCACATCCGCCCGTTTCATGCGGCAGGTAACCGTACTGTCCACAATGACGGTACGAACCAAATCGCCCACATCGGCAGTCTCGCCCCCCGTGGCATAACAGCCTACACCTAAGGAACGAAGCTCCGCCAGCAACTCGTCCGTACCCTCAATAACGGCAGAAACAACTTCGCCCGGCACCAGCATCCTGTTGCGCCCAATCGTGGAAGAAACCAGCATCCCGCCGACCGCTCCCACACACAGCAAATCATCGATATTCATCACCAGCGCATCCTGCGCAATGCCTTTCCAGACGGACAGGTCGCCCGTCTCCTTCCAATACATATAAGCCAGCGATGATTTCGTGCCTGCCCCGTCGGCGTGCATAACAGTGCAATACGCAGGGTCACCCCCCAATACGTCAGGGATTATCTTGCAGAATGCAGACGGGAAAATGCCCTTGTCGATATTCCGTATCGCCTTGCGAACATCTTCCTTTGAAGCCGAAACCCCCCTCAAATCATACCGCCGGTCATTCATATCTCCTGCCATTTAGCGGGCAAAAGTAAAACAATTAAGCAATCAATCACGAAATCACCTGCGACAAATAGAGTCTTTGTGCCGTAGCGGATTTTAACATTCTTTGAATGGCATATCATTTCAATACGGATAACATATTGCGCCAAAAATAGATTATGAACCCCTAACAGGGTTTCAAACCCTGTTAGGGGTTGTCCCAATTCCGAAGGAATGGGAGATTTCAGCCCCACATGGAGCGGAGCGGAATGTGGGGTTTAGGGATGATGCCGACAGGGGAGTTCTGAAAGAACGATAAGTATATATTGTTACAGATTGCATTGTAAATATGATTTGTATCATCCTTTCAGGACTCCCTTGTCGGCATCGTCCTTGTAACCCCACATTCCGCATTCGCTCCATGTGGGGCTGAAATCTTGAACCCCTGACAGGGTTCCAAACCCTGTTAGAGGTTGATGGGTTTTAGATTTATAGAGGTTGACAAGTGATTGATTATTGAGCCGCCAACTGTATGACTTTTTTAATATATTCCGTGTTTTCCGTGCCTGCACGACATTTTTTTTACCGTCGGGAAGAGACACGGGAGGTTGAGGCGAAACG
>LBCX01000513.1 GCA_001657575.1 Bacteroidales bacterium Barb4 | reverse complement strand
TAGGGAGGAGCGAGCGGCTGCCGGGCGTGGGTCACTTCGTGGAGGAGGGAGGGTTACTATGCATGATTATGATCCAGATGGGACGCTTACGCCGCCGCTGTCGGCTGCACTGCAGCAGATGGGACCGCAAGAGCGGCTGGAGAATATGTTGCAGCAGCTGGGTGCGGATCAGATACTGCCGCGGGCGAATCGGAATCTGGTGATGGAGAGGGATCTGTTGCTGCAGTTGCGGTCGGAGATAACACAGCAGCTCTATACGCTTAAAGTGAATCCTAATGTGGTGCATGAGAATTGGCAGTGGAAGTGTAATAGTGTTCTGGCGGAGGAGGAATTTCTGAAGAATGTACCTATGACTCCGGAGATTGAAGAGCGCCTGAAGTATCTTACTTGGCTAAGGATTGGTCTACAGAAGAAACCATGGACCATCGATGGGGAGGTAGCCTTCCTGGAACATTGGCTGCGGAGTGCGCATGAAGATTTTGTGACTACAATGGATCTCATCGAAGACCGCAACCGCACTCTATCCCATTTGGCTCCTAAATTATGACCGCTACGACCGCCCTGTCAAGGGCATTACGCCGGAAGACAGCGTGACGGAGGATGATTTCCGTCACCGACCTTTCCGGCACGGTATACTACTTCACCCGCGCCGACGGCAACCCCGAAAGGACTGTCGCCCCCGGCAATATTGATTTTGATCATAAATTTACACAAATGAAAATAGTATTGAAGTCTTACTTTTTATTTTTAGCAGCCCTGCTTGGCATCTGCTCTGCCCATGCGCAATCAAGCCCTAACAGGGTTCCAAACCCTGTTAGGGCTGAAGGAGGCAGTCCCCTCCTCTTCGACTCCCTCATCTTCGACAAATACGACCGCCCCGTCAAGGGCATCACCCCGGAGGGCAGCATAACGGAAACGGAGTACGACGGTCGTAAAACCACCGTAAGAGTCGCCGCAACGTGGAAAGCCACCGAGTACAGCCCCAAGAATGTGATGACCTCCGTCAGCGACCCGTCCGGCACGGTGGACTACTACACCCGCGCCGACGGCAATCCCGAAAAGACCGTCGCCCCCGGCAACATTGAGACCGTTTTTAACTACGACGACTACGGTCGCCCCACCGGTCAGAC